>JASJDD010000056.1 GCA_030065735.1 Crocosphaera sp. | reverse complement strand
GGGTTTTTAAAGTGGTTGATTACCCTTCCACCGCCTTAAAATTATAGCATATTCACGGCATTTTTAAATGCCGAGTCGTGCTTCATCTCCTATTTAAAGATAGGAGTTTTCGCACTCCCGTCTTACCTGATCAAGAATCCATAGGCACACTTAATCTTATAGCTTAACATCCTATCAATTATATTTGATGTTAGGTTCACTTCTGACTTCTGTGCGATAGCGACGGAACGCAGTGAGGAACTTCTGTGCGATAGCGCCGGAACGTAGTGAGGAACTTCTGAGTGAATTCTGACTTCTGACTTCTGAATTCTGACTTCTTGAATTTTACCAGTCACCGAAAAAAACGGAGAGGGAGGGATTCGAACCCTCGATGGGTGTTACCCCATAACTCCTTAGCAGGGAGCCGCTTTCAACCACTCAGCCACCTCTCCAAGGCACAGTAGATTATTATAGCAGACAAATCGGTTTTCCAGCAAAATTTCTCATTTCGTTAAGTATTGCAACATTAGCATTGACAGAAAGTCCTTAATTCTTAAGATTAAAGATTTATAGATATGTTTTTTCTAGGAGAACTCACGTCTGATGTATTCAACTCTTCTTTTAGCGGTTTCTACAGTTCCTACCACTATCGAATGGAATCCCAAAATTGCCATGATCATGATTGTTTGCAATATCTTTGCTATTGCTGTAGGAAAATTTACCATTGCCCAACCCAATAAAGGACCTGGTTTACCCTCTCCTAAAATGTTTGGTGGGATGAGTTTAGGTGCATTACTAGGAACCACTAGCTTTGGCCACATTTTAGGGGCTGGTGTTATCTTAGGTTTAGCCAGTAGCGGCGCACTTTAAACCTTAAATTAATTTCCTTTTTTTTCTTTAGAGGAGGTAGAGGCGGTGAACACAGCACTCAAAAGCCACAGGAACACCACCTCACCCCCTCTTTTTATATTGCGTTAAAAATTGTTTTCTTTTCTTGAGAAAGGTATCTTCCATAACCGATAATGATAGGTGGGTCATTATGCGTGTCATGTCTACCAAACTCAGCGAGGAAGTTCGTTATGCTTAAAGTCATTCAATCTCCCACTGAATATACCATTGATGTCATTAAAGGGGAGGCCGCTCGGTTGGTTCGTGAAAGAAGACTTCATCGACGACAACCAATTTATACTCTGTGCAAATATATTCCAGCCTGTGAATGGCCTAATGTAGAGTGTGAACTAGAAAGACATGATTTTCTTCTGAGAGATTCGATTATTGATTTATTAAGTAAGGAAGAATGGCGGGATTAGAAGACCATCTAGTAGTCTAATCAAGCATTAACAGTCCTTCGGGGGAGGCATGAAGTTCCTGCTTCCTATGAAATCTATGGCATTAAGTCTTAGTTGTTTTTATAACCTGTTATAACCTGTTATTTCTAGGAGTTATCGAGATAATAGGCTCTAAAACCTGGCTTTTTAAAGACGTTCGGCGAAGACTTCGGCGTGAGCTAAGTCGAACGCTCAGTCGAGCCGCGAAAAGTTTTTGGAGCGAGGCATAAATCCTCTCCTGCTTTCAACAACTTCTGATTTCTGTGCGATAGCGCATGGTAGTAGTGAGGAACTTCTGACTTCGTTAAAGCGATCGCGCAACAGTACAACCCTTGTCTACGTCTAGGAATAAATAGCCTGATCAATGATGACTATAAAAGATGAAATTCCAAGAAATCCTTGAAAAACTGAGTCCTTTAGTCAGCCAACATAGTTTAACCACTGATAGGGATAATAACCCTGAGATTACAGGGGTTGCTGCTGTTAGCGAAGCCCAAGGACAACAGTTAAGTTATATTGAAGGTCCTAAGTTTGCTGCTATGGTGTCCAAAACGGCTGCGTGTGCCTTGATATTGCCCCGTGATGAGGGTTTACAGCAAGAAGCGACCAAAAAAGGTATTGCTTGGTTATCTACCGCAGAACCCCGTTTAACCTTTGCTCACGCCATCAAATTGTTTTATACGCCCTTTAAGCCAACCCCTGGTATTCACGAAACCGCCACAATCGATCCGAGTGCTACCATTGGCAAAGATGTCTATATTGGTCCCCATGTCATCATTCAACAGGGGGTTAAAATCGGTGATCATGCTTGTATTCAGGGTAATGTGGTGATTTATCCCGAAGCAGTTATCGGCGATCGCACCTTACTCCATGCTAATTGTACCATTCACGAACGAGCGCAGATTGGCAACGATTGTGTCATTCACAGTGGGGCCGTTATTGGGGCCGAAGGGTTTGGCTTTGTTCCTACTTCTGAAGGATGGTTTAAGATGGAACAGTCCGGTTATGTCATCTTGGAAGATGGGGTCGAAATCGGTTGCAATAGTGCTGTTGATCGCCCTGCGGTGGGAACCACTCGTATTGGCCGTAACACCAAGATGGATAATTTAGTGCATATTGCCCATAATTGTCAAATTGGGGAGAATTGTGTCATGGCCTCCCAAGTTGGCTTAGCAGGAGGTGTTATTTTGGGTAAACGAGTGATCCTCGCTGGACAAGTTGGTATTGCCAATCAAGCTAAAATTGGAGATGGAGCGATCGCTACTGCACAAACTGGTATTCCTAATGATGTCCCTGCTGGGGAAATTGTGTCCAGTAGTCCGGCGGTTCCTAACAAGTTATATTTGAAAGCATCGGCTATTTATAAAAAGCTTCCTGAGATGTATCAGACGTTGAAACGGTTACAGAAAAAATTGGAAGAGTGATGAAATTAAAGCAAATACTTCAAGAAAAACGAGAAAATATTCTCAAAATTGCTGCTCAACATGGCGCATTTAATATTCATATTTTTGGTTCAGTTGCTAGAGGAGAAGAAACTGAAGATAGTGACATTGATTTTTTAGTAGAAATGGAATCAGGAAGAAACTTATTAGATAGAATTAGCTTAATTCAAGACTTAGAAGATTATCTTGGTTATAAAGTGGATGTAGCAACGGTTAAGAGTTTGCGAGACTATTTTAGAAAAAAAATTATTAAGGAGGCGATTCCTTTGTGAACGATGATCATATTTATTTGGTTGATATTTTAGAGAGAATTAAACGGATTGAATCTTATACTAAAGAAGGAAAAGAAACTTTTTATACATCTTTCTTAATTCAAGATGGAGTCATTCGCTGTTTTGAAGTTATAGGAGAAGCAGTTAAGCAACTTTCACCAGGAATAAGAGAAAAATATTCAAATCTAACCTGGCGAAAAATAGCAGGTTTTAGGGATGTTTTAATTCATAATTATATGGGGATCGATTTAGATGAAGTTTGGGGTGTAATTGAAAATTTTTTACCTACCTTGAAACAAGAAATTATTGCTATTATAGAAAATGAATATCCATCAAAATAACTCTAGCTAAAGAATATCTAATTCTTCTTCTGGTTGGTTCATTTCTTCTAAAGTTTGCCATCCAGGTTGCCATAAAGAACGATCTTTAAATTGTTGTGCATTGATCCAAAAACGGACATTAGCATCACAGGATGCTACCATTTCAGCAAAGACAAATTTACCCTGATTTTTGCGGTTAACTACTTGAAAATGTCGCCATCCCCATGTCTTTTGTTTTGCCGTCCATTTTGATCCCAATAGGTGAGGAAATTTTTGTTTTTTGGCCATTTTTTTAGTCACTCAACAATCATCTTTGAGGATTACTTATTATAATTATTATATTCGTTAGTAAAATACGCTCATTCTAATTTTACCATGAATCAAGCTATTAATGAACAAAAACCTGAAAAAATAACAATAGAAAACAATAAAACCTTAACCTGGTTAGGGGGGATTATCTTAGTTTATTTACTGATCATTGCTGTTAGCTTAATTAGTTCAGGGTTTAAACTAAGTGTGGGAGAACAAGCCAAAGAATTATTTACTTTTGCCACTAATCCTTTTGCTGGTTTAATCGTAGGAATCATGGCAACGGCTTTAATTCAATCATCTAGTACAGTTACCTCTATTATAGTGGGTTTGGTAGCTGGTGGTCTACCGATAACCATTGCGGTTCCGATGGTAATGGGGTCAAATCTTGGCACAACAATTACCAATACTATCGTTAGTTTAGGCCATATTCGTAATCAAGAAGAATTTAGAAAAGCCTTTGCTGCTGCTACTATCCATGATTTTTTTAATCTTCTCAGTGTGACCCTTTTTTTACCACTAGAAATAACTACTCATTTTCTAGAAAAAACGGCTTTCTTTTTAGCTCAATTTTTAAGAGGTACGGAATCAACCAGTTTAGACAGATTTAATTTCATTGAATTTATCACTGTTCCTGTAGTCAAATTACTTAAACAAATAACAGTCAATTTAGAACACCCTTTTGACGGCATTACTTTGATTATTTTGGGAGTTATTATTATTTTTATTTCTATTTTTTTGATTGGCAAATTGTTGAAAAAATTGATGCTTAATCAAGCAAAACTAATATTCAAAACTGCTATGGGCAAAAATGCAATAGTGAGTATTTTATTAGGAACAGTGGTGACTATTTTAGTGCAATCTTCTTCTACTACGACGAGTTTAATGGTTCCCTTAGCTGGAATAGGGTTACTGAGTTTAGAAGAGATTTATCCCTTTATATTAGGGGCAAATGTAGGAACTTGTATTACGGCTTTATTAGCGGCCACTGCAGTCAGAGAAAATGCGATCGCTGCTTTAGAAATAGCCCTAGTTCATTTACTTTATAATTGCTGTGGGGTTATTATCGTTTATGGTATTCCTATTTTAAGAAATTTACCCATTTTAGGAGCTAAAACTTTAGCTTATATAGCCAGTGAAAAAACCTATCTAGCTTTAGTTTATCTGATAACTATTTTCTTTTTACTGCCCATTATTATTTTAAACATTACTATTCAGATCAATCCCATAATTTGATAACTGATGACTGATGACTGATAACTGACCAAACAGGGAACATCTCAAATCCAACAGACTTCTAAACAATAATAAGGTGGTGTGTTGAGGTAACTATGGCCAATAGCGTCGACAGAGTGTCAAATGCTTCTGGTTTTAAACAAAAATCAGGTTCTCGTCGGTATAAATCCCCTAAATATCGAAAGCAAACCGTAGCAACGAATCATGATAAACAAGGGCAAAACAAGGTCTTTAGACCCCTTTTTAGAGGAATATTTTGGGGGATGACTTTTGGCTGTACTGCTGTACTTTCAGCCACTGTGGGAGCAACCATTACGTTATTGAGTCCCCTCTCAGAGACTATTTTACCCCTAACCCAAACAATACCCAACCCTTGGACAACCACCACCGAACCCTCCTCTTCTCAAACAACTTCCCCCGTCGCTGATAATAGCCTGTTACAATATCGTTTGTCTCGTCCTGTTAATCTTCTCGTTTTAGGAATTGATCGGGTGTTAGACACCCCTCCAGGAAGTCTAGAAGGATTTGGGGGACGCAGTGACACCATTTTACTCTTACGGTTTGATCCAGCCGATAATTCCGTTAAAATGCTCTCAGTTCCTAGAGATAGCCGGGTCAATATTCCAGGGGTCGGTTACACTAAGATTAATGATGCTAATATTCATGGTGGTCCAGGGTTAGCGGCCAGAGTCCTTAGCAAAACTCTCAACGATGTTCCTATTGATCGCTACATTCGTGTCACCACCGATGCGTTTACTGAATTAGTGGATTTAGTGGGAGGGGTAGAGGTCTTTGTCCCTCATGCGATGCAATATGAAGACAAAACCCAAAACCTCAACATTGATCTCGAACCGGGCCGACAAATTCTCAATGGGGAACAGGCCGAACATTTCGCCCGTTTCCGTAAAGATAGTTATGGGGACATTGGCCGAGTGCAACGACAACAAATACTGCTCAAGTCCCTGCGTCAAAGTCTGACTAGCCCTACCATTATACCCCGTATTCCCCAAGCGATCGGCTTATTAGAAAAACATATCGATACAAACCTTACTTGGGAAGAAATGCTGGCCTTGGTTAATTTTGGTCGACAACTTAAGCGAGATCAAGTCCAAATGGTGATGTTACCCGGTCGTTTTAGTCAGGAAGAAGAGTTTGATAACCGTAGTTACTGGGTGATGTCGCAAAGGGGACGGGATCAAGTGATGCAACAATATTTCAGTATCACCCCCCAATGGCAATCTTCTCGTCATCGTTCCCCTAACCGTGTTAGAATTGCCCTGCAAAACGCCACCGACGATCCGGGGTTAGCTAATCAGGTTAGGGAATACTTAGCTCAACAGAACATTCATAATGTCTATACTATCGCCGACGCGCCCCAATTGTTACGGGAAACAGAAATTGTGGTGCAACAAGGGGACTTTGAAGCAGCGAATTACTTGCAAACCACTTTAGGAATGGGTAGAGTAGAAGCATCGTCTACAGGAGACTTAGACTCTCAGTTAACCCTTCGCATTGGTTTAGATGCTAAAGATTTGGTTAGAGTAGATAGTTTTCTCAAAACTTCGGAAAATGAATATTAATCTACTTAAAATAGACCCTAAAGTGACTATCGACAATAAAATTAACAATAAAATGTTTAAACCCCTACAAAGCTTCTGGTTACAATTGTTGGCCTTAGTTGGTTTAATCCTATTGGTTAGTGTTTGGATATTACTGGATGCGAGTCCAGCTATGGCCCAAGATAAAACGGTAAACTATACCTATGGCGAGTTACAACGGCAAGACTTCTCCCATAAGGACTTACAAGGGGGTGTATTCGCAGCCGCAGATATGCGAGAAACCAATTTTGAGGGGTCTAACCTCTCCTATAGCATTTTTACCGAAGGGGTACTGTTAAAGGCGAATTTGAAGGGGGCTAATTTGACTTCATCGTTGCTCGATCGCGTTACCCTCGATTCTGCTGATCTCACTAATGCTATTCTCGTAGATGCGATCGCTACTCGCACTCGTTTTTATGATGCTATGATCACAGGAGCAGATTTTACTAATGCAGTGATTGATCGCTATCAAGTTTCTTTGATGTGTGAAAGAGCAGACGGAGTCAACCCAGTTACAGGGGTTTCGACACGGGATAGTTTAGGATGTCGATAGCCTACTATATTTTAGTTGTTTTAATTATTTTTAAGCGTCATTATTATGTATCAAACTGATGCCCTAAATTATCCTAAAAAAGTTCTTCCCACTATGTATGATCTCCCTAGTGAAGATCCAGAGGAACCTGGTTTGCCTGATGAGTTTCATGACTTTCAACCTCATCTACTAAGAAAGACATTTCGTCCTGCTAATTATCCCCCAGATGAAGTGTTTATTGCTACGGATATGAACCTTTATTATGATGTGCGTCATACGGGTTGGTATAAGCGTCCCGACTGGTTTGCTGTAGTAGGAGTGGATCGCTTATACGAACAACAGAATATGAGGTTAAGTTATGTGGTATGGCAAGAAGGTGTTAATCCCTTTGTGGTGGTAGAATTGCTATCACCAGGAACAGAAAAAGAAGACTTAGGACAAACATTACGAAAAGCAGAAAATCCACCCACTAAATGGGAGGTTTATGAGCGCATTTTGAGAGTTCCTTATTATATTGTTTTTGATCGTTATACTGATCAATTAAGGGCATTTCAGTTGACAGGAAGTCATTACAGAGAATTAGAATTAATTGAGTCTCGGATTTGGATGGAAGATATTGGTTTAGGTTTAGGACTTTGGCAAGGTTCTTATGAAGGGATAGAAAGGCTATGGTTACGCTGGTATGATCGCAATAGAAATTGGATTTCTATCCCTGAAGAAATAGCTGAACAAGAAAAATTCAGGGCTGAACAAGAAAAACTAAGGGCTGATAAATTAGCCCAAAAACTAATTGATATGGGTATTGATCCAGAAGATATTTAACTACTCATTGATTGTTTTTTGTCCACCAATAAGAAGGGCCCCTTCAAAAAACGCAGAAGATGGGGTAATTTTTTCTAGTAAACCAGCTTCGGTACTTAAACCGGCTTCCTCAATATAAACGGCTAACTTTTCCTTGCTGGCGTTACCGATATACCATTCATTATTGGTGTGGATATCTGACTCACGCCATAACTTTTGGAAGATAGTCGTGGGTGCCATATAAGTTCCCCCTTCAATATGTGCCATAATGCCTCCAGAAGACAGTAAACGAGAACATTCTAGAATCACCCTGCGTCTGATGCCATTGGGTAATTCATGAAAGACAATGTTACTGACGATCAAATCAAAACTACCATCGGCAAAGGTTGTTTGGCTGGCATCCATTTGGTGGTAATCTATGGGTAAATCAAGAGCGACAGACAAAGCATGGCCGCAACGGAGCATACTTGAAGAGACATCTATGCCGTGAACTTCTGCTTGGGGAAACTCCATAGCCATCGCGATGGTTGAACCACCAGCAGAACAACCCATATCTAAAATGCGTTGAGGCTTAAAATTAGGAAAACGTTGGGATAAATACTCCACTACACGGGTTAATCTTCCGCTTCCCACACTGTAACTACGTAGAGTAGGGGATGATTGACCCATAATACTCGTACCAATATCCCAGACACAGCCTAAAAATTGTTCTTCCCAGTCTGTTGTAGCAACATAAGGACACCAATGAAAATTAGGACGACTGACATAAATGGGGATTTCTAGTTCAGGGTTGAGGTGAAGACGCTCTGTGGAAGTGTTTTCCCACTCCCTAATGCGTTGTTGATAGTCTAAGTCAGTGCGAATATCTGCACGAGCTGCGTTAAAAGCTAAGCTAACATAACCGGTTCGCATCTTCTGAAATTTTTTGACTAAATCATTGGCAAATAATCGTCGACGAATTTGAAGGTAGGTGGGTTTTTCCCCTGTTGTTGCGGTCCATTGCTCAACTTCTGCCTTGACTAATTCAGCAACTTGGTAAAATACTGATTTTGCAGCACTATATTTCTCTATCCACTGTTGGCAAAGTTGCTGTCCTTGATCAGAAATGTTTGGGTATAAGTCTTCAATGGGTGTGTTTAAATTAGTTACTTCGCCAACTGTCATTGTTCTACTTTCCTTTAACTATTACTTGATGATTGGTTAAGTTAAATATTCTCACAGTTTACTAGCAATAAAGACCTTTTAAGAACAGTATTTCATGATTTTTCAGATACAATTGTAAGTATTATTACTGTTGAAGGAGTTAAACAATGAATGCAGTGGAATTATTTGAGCGATCAATGGGAAAGTGGGAAGGCCGTCGTTGGTATGTTTATGATAATGGAGATAAAATAGTCCGCTACACTCAATTTAGTAATGAGATAATCCCTTCAGAGGAATTTTTATTTTCAGACGGAATTTCAGTGAATCATTCGTTTAAAGTTTGGAATGTAACGGAGGGGAAATTAGAAAATGAAATGACAACAATTTTACACGCTTGTCCAGATTATATTGTTCGTAAGGTTGGTTATTTAGGGGAAGAGAATATAGAGTGTCCTGTTACTTCTGTGGGAGATAATATGTGTCGTCTAATCACAGAGTATAAAAATGGTTGGACTCACATGGAATTCTATCATTTTTTAGGCACGGATGTAAGAGCGAGAAATATTCGTTATGATGGCATTAATTGCAGTGGAGCTTTTTTGGAAAATCGACTAGATAAATTCCCAGAAATTACCCTTGAGAATCTGAAAACTATCTGCTTGTGTTGTGCAGAGGGAGATTTAAACCCTTGAAATCTTCCCTCTACTAAACATTGTTTTAAATAACTTTTTCTTGACGGGTTTCTTCAATATAACTAATTCCGTTAAAAACTCCGTCTTGAAAAATCTGACTACTCCGCACACGAGTATTAGAATTTGTTAGCGTCATTGTCTCAACATAAATATAGTGTTTCCCATTTTCAATTTTTGATGAACGAAACATAATAGTTTCCTCACCACCATCCCAAGCTTTACCAGAAAACTCAGGATAATCAGAAGAACTGAGAATTAAAAATCCATTTTCAAAATGACCTTTAAATCGGAGTTTGCGTGTATTTCCATCCGCAAGAGTATAAGTATTTTCTTGATAGTAGTCACTACCTTCAATTGACACTGCAAATGTGCCATGAAAGGTTCTCTCTAGTTCACCTTTAGAACTTACTTTGATTGCTGTTCCTTGCCAAACTCCAATATGTCTTTTAAAAATTTCAGGAATTTGATAATCTCCCTGTTTGTTTATTAAGTCAGTAGAAGTCATAATTCTTAGAACCTGTTTTAAATGTTATCGTTTATCTATTACATTGTAGTAGCAAGATCAAGGAAATAAATAAAGCATCCTCACGTTTCGACTCAAAAGCTCGTACTGCTGCTGTCACCCTAGCGGTTTAACTAACTGTAGTTTCTTGAAAATCATTCATATTTATAGCAAAAAAATCTGTATATTTTACGGCAAAAATAAACGGACTGTTTCTTATCTAAACTATTCTATCGCCATAAATAAACTTATATCCTTCTTGTTTAATTTTACTGTTATCAACACGAGCATTCAAGGAACTGAATGAAGGTTTACTAGCATCCCAAGAAACTCGTTCTAATTGTTGGCGATCGCAGATCAAATCACACAATTCTTTGGCAGTTAATTTAACGTCATTGACTAAATTATAAATGCCATGACATCCTTTTTTATGCACAAATTCAATTCCATTAATAATATCGTCTAAATGTATCCAATTAGCACAACTTTCTCCATTTCCAGATAATGTTTTTCCGGCCATTCTTCCTATTCTTTTATCTAACTCTCTTCCTGGTCCATAAATTCCCCCTAAACGCAACAAACAAACCTTAATATCTTCTCTGTTTAACCCCAAAATAATGTTCTCTGCTTCCACTAATACTTGGCCATAATTACTCTCAGTATCTAAGGGTGACGTTTCATCTACCCATTCCCCTTTTTTGTCTCCATAAACAGAACCACTCGTCAGATAAATAACCTGTTTAACCGTTGAATTGTGATTTAATACTTTGACTAAATTTTTCGCTGTTGGAATGTAAGTTTGAGCATAAACTTCTGCACTAACTTGGCGATCGCTAATCGGGGCAATACTGACTAAAATTGTCTGTTGCTCTTGTGTAACTTTTTCTATGGCTTCTAAGTTATCTCCACTCATGACAATAGGATTATGAGTGATATTTTCTAAGTCCGAAATCTTCTCTTCTCTGGTAGTGGTTCCTGTTACAATATACCCTTGTTGATACCAATAACTTGCCACGGCTTTCCCTACGTAACCACAACCAATAATGGCTACTTTTTTGTCCGTTGTCTTCCTATTTTGCTCTCCAATAGGGGCAGAAGATGTATTATTATTAGGCTTGAGACTTTGCTTATCTATGGTTTGCATTCTGAGAATTTTTTGTGGGTTTTTTCGTTACTATAACAAGACTTTTTACAGATGGCAAAGATTAAAATGATTGATCTGCTAATTTTTTAAATTTAATTAATAAAGCTTATTGTTTATTTTTCATATATTTAATATACTTATAAAAAAGCTCTTGTTACAAACATTAATGAAAATTTCGTTTTCCCTGATTTTGCCAAAATTTGCCAGATTCTTGACTTTTTGTTATTTTCGTTTTATGATAGTCATGCTATTCAATAGCACTACTGTAACTAAAAATAATTATAAACCTTGAAACCTAGTCTAGATAAGGGTTTAAACTTTTAGAGTTTTAGGCGATCGCTTCAAAATTAACCCCTTTGAGCAAATTTTTTAACTAGGACAAATGAACTATAAATAAGATTTGTAAACTGAGCTTGACAAAATTACAATATTTATTATTTCTGAAATTGACTTGAAAATGACGAAAGGAGAACATGAAAAGTGGTTCAATTATCAACTAAACGCTATTCTTATGAAGAATATCTAACTTATGATGATGGGACAGATAATAAGTATGAATTAGTCAATGGAGAATTGAAACTTATGCCCACAGCAAGTGGATTTCATGCTTTAATTTTACATTTTATTTTCAAGATTTTAGACCAAGAAATTGACAAAATCAAACAGCAGTGGAAAGTGATGCCAGGGACGGTAGGAGTAAGAACAGCAAACAATAAATCAAGAATTCCTGATTTAGTCATTTTATCAGAAACTCAATGTCAAGAAATTCGAGAAATGTCCACAGCCGTTTTAGAATCCCCTCCCCTTTTAGCGGTAGAAATAGTTAGTTCCAATAATGCTGATGATGACTATCGTTATAAACGTTCTGAATATGCAGTGAGAGAAATTCCTGAATATTGGATTATTGATCCAGATGCCAAAAAAGTATCAATTTTATTGTTAGTTTCTGGATTTTATGAAGTCACAGAGTTTACAGAAGAACAAGAAATTAAATCCTCTCTTTTTCCCAAGTTAAAGCTAACTGCTAAGCAAATATTTCAAGTGTGATAAAAAAGATTAGAATCAAGTAACGAGATGACATTCAAAAAGGAATTGAACCCGATGCTTGTTTTTACTTGAAAAATGAACCGAAAGTCAGGAATAAGCAAAATATTGACTTAAATAAAAGTTGATCGAAAATAATTGGGTCTAAAACCCCGCCTTTGAAGGCGAATAGTTTTTGAGACGGAGCATAAATCTTTGTCTCAAAAACAACTTCTGACTTCTGACTTCTGACTTCTGACTTCGTTAAATCATTCCAATACAAATATAATCAGAGAATAAGATTTATGTAATTAATTTGAGTCAATAATGTCTATCCTAAAATCAATCCCATTGCTTCATCAATAATAGCAGTTTTATCAACCATTTCTGCAAGTTCTTCTGCTTCATAGTTTCCTTCAAATGCTTCTAATGCTGCTTGTCTTAATGCTGAATCATAAGCATCTTCTAAAGTATCTCTTAATTCTGTTGGTTTAAGATAGTTTCCTCCTGTTTTCCGTCTTTTATTAGTACGTTGAATCTGTCTAACAGCATTAGCAATAGATGTTTCCCATGAGCGTGTACTACGTTTTTCTGCTTGTTGTTTAATAATGTGTAATAAGATAATAATACTGAAGCTAAAAATTTTGTTGAGCTTATCATCTTTGCTCATTTCCGTCAATTCCTCAACCAATATTAAAGCATCTGTCACATTTCCTGATAGTAACAACTGTTTTAACTCAAATAACTCTTCCATTGTATTATTTCTCCTCAACTATGCAAGCGTTTAAATACTCTTTTATTTTGTCTTGTAACGGTTGTAATTTATCAGTAGGAGAACGTAATTTAATGACAAAATCAGGAATTAAAGGTTTTAAATTTAATATAGTGGTCATGGTAACTGTTTTTTACTTTAATACTATGATAATCCATTTAGGAAAGTCAGAAAAGTATTAACAAAATGTGGGCAGAAGTCCTCATTTATAAATTCTTTCAAAAAGACCAGCATTTTAGATGAGGATGAATGCAGAGCGAAATATAATCAAACATCCGCTTAATTTTAGTTGATGGTTAGATTCCTCAACTATCAATTACACTTCTGTGCGATAGCGCCGGAACGCAGTGAGGAACTTCTTTCAACGGCTAATTTACATTGTTTAAAAGGATTAATTTTTTTATGTTAAACTATCTATAGACAATTTCACAACTGAAATTAGTCCTATTAATCTATTGATTTGAAAACTACTTATAATTTATATTGCCAATTCTCAGTTGTTTATTTTGATATAATTATTGACTATGACTTCCTTGATATCTACAGAAAAATCATCTACTTCATTCCCTTATTTATCCCAATGGAAAGCAGCAAATTGGAATGATTATATTACCTATCGAAATACAGTGGAAGACCAAAGAATTAAACTGTACTATTATAAAAATAAACTTTTAATACAAATGGGAAAAGAAGGGATTAATCACACATCCATTAATGATTTATTTACTATGATATTATTTAGTTGGTTTAGTCAACATCCAGAAATTACCATGAACTCATTTGGAGGAGTATTATTAGAAAAAAAAGAAAAGCGTTCAGCTTCACCAGATTTAGGGGTTTATTTAGGAGAAAATTACCCGAAATGGAAACCAGAAGAAAGTCGCTACATTAATCTAGAGAAATGGGCAGTTCCTAACTTAGTGGGAGAGATTTCTGACACGACTTTATCCATTGATTTGGATGAGAAAAAACATCTTTATGCTGAGTTAGGAATCCCTGAATACTGGGTGATTGATGTGCAAGGCAAAAGAGTTTTTTGCTTTCAATTACAAGAAGATGGCAACTATCAAAAATCTGAACTATCTTCAGTTTTAAAAGGATTACCTATTCCTTTATTAGTAGAAACGATGCAAAGATTAGAACAAGAAACAAATAGCAGCGCAGCGAATTGGTTTAGTCAGGAAATTTTAAAGTTGAAAACAACTGACGAATAAACAAGTAAGGTAGATAAAAGTTTCATAAACTTGTTATCTTGATAAAAGACCAACATTGAGGGGATAATAAAATGAGTGAAAAAGAACGTAAATCCTGGGACTTAGGACGATTTCTAGCCACCTTAAACTATTTTGAATTAATTCCTTTTGTTAGTGATCTGCAAAGACTTTTTAAGCCAAGCGATCGCCCTTCACCTAATCTAGAGAGTAACACTATGAGTATGATATTAGTCACCGGGGCCACAGGGGGTGTGGGTAAGCGTGTGGTTCGTCGTTTATTAGAACAAAACTATTCGGTTCGCGCTTTAGTAAGGGATAAACAAGCAGCAAAACCTCTTTTTGATGAGAGAGTAGAACTGATTCAAGGGGATGTTACCCGTCCCGAAACTTTAACCCCGAAACTCCTAGAAAACGTTTCGGCCGTTATCTCCTGTGTGGGAACCCGTGTCCAACCCGTAGAAGGGGATACTCCCAACCGAGATAAATATTATCAAGGAATCAAGTTTTATATGCCTCAAGTGGTGGATAGTCCCCAAGCAGTGGAATATTTAGGGATGAAAAATTTGCTGGAAGTGGTGAAGAAACATATGAGATCCGACAGTAAACTATTATTCGATTTTACCAAGCCGACAGAAGACATCAAGAATACCTGGGGTGTTATCGATGATGTAGTAATGGGAGGAGTTAGTGAAAGTAGCATCCGTTTAGAACAAGATAAAGCAGTGTTTTCCGGTAACGTTTCCACCGCTAATAATGGGGGGTTTGCTTCAGTGAGAACCAAAAATATCACCCCACCCTTAGATTTATCTGAGTATGAAGGGATAGAATTGAAAGTACAAGGGGATGGAAAACGCTATAAATTTATCATTCGTTGTGAAGGGAAATGGGATGGCGTTGGCTATAGTTATTCCTTCGATACCTTCTATAATACCTCAACAACGGTACGCATTCCTTTTTCTGAGTTAATACCAGTATTTCGTGCCAAAACAGTGCCAGAAATGGGCAAATTTGACCCCAGTTGTATCTATTCCATGCAGTTGATGCAAACAAAATTCGAGTATGACGGAGCTTTAAACCCCAAATTTTCTCCTGGTTTATTTCGCCTAGAAGTCAGTTCGATTCAAGCTTACGGACGTAAAGTTAACACCCCACAATTTATTCTCATTAGTTCTGCTGGTGTCACTCGTCCCGGCCGTTCCGATCTAAACTTAGAAGAGCAACCCCCGGCCGTGAAAATGAATGAGCAACTCGGTGGTATTCTCACCTGGAAGTTAAAAGGAGAAGAAGTATTACGTCAGAGTGGGTTAAACTATACCATTATTCGACCTTGTGCTTTAACCGAAAAACCTGGAGATAAAGCTTTAATATTGGAGCAAGGGGATAATTTAACCGGCCAAGTCAGTCGAGAAGCGATCGCCGCTCTTTGTTTACAACTGTTACGCTGGCCCGAAGCTTGCCAAAAAACCTTTGAAGTATGCGAAGATGAAAAACCGAACCAGGGACAGACTAAAGAAGCGATCGCAGCTTTAAAAATAGATTAACATGACAACTTTATTGATCGTTGGAACCGATACAGAAGTAGGTAAGACGGTAGTCACCTCCGCTTTAGCTGCTTACTGGCAAACCTATCATCCTACTGAGTCTTTAGGAGTGATTAAATTAGTGCAAACCGGTATAGGGGATCTCGAACAGTATCAACAATTATTTCCCGATGTGGAGGTGGTTAACCCCTTACGCTATGATACCCCTGTTGCCCCTCCTGTGGCTGCTGAAAGGGAAAATCGCCCAATTCCATTAGATCAGGTATGGCACGGGTTAAACGACCTGCAACAGCGTAAAAACCTGGTGTTAGCGGAGGGACTTGGGGGTTTGGGATCGCCTGTGACTTGGGAGTTAACCGTCGCTGATTTGGCTGGAGAGTGGCGTTTACCGACGGTTTTAGTGGTTCCTGTTAAGTTAGGGGCGATCGCTCAAACTGTGGCTAATGTCGCTTTGGCTTGTCAATATAAGGTTAATTTGAAAGGCATAATTTTCAGTTGTTTCCATCCACTGTCTAAGGAAGAAATTGTTGATTTGATTCCTACTTCTTTAATACAGTCCTTAACACACATTCCTGTTTTGGGCATCATCCCTTATTTAGAAAATACCAAAGATATTACTAAATTAGCCCATGTTGCTGCTAATTTAGACTTAGAAATCTTGTTTTGAGTGAGCTTCTAGTTATTGTAGTTAATTGTTAGCCAAATTGTTGTGTTTCGAGGATAATCTTGGAGAAAAGTTCTTATTTTCCCTCTAGTTTTCAATCAGTGAGCAGTGACCGGTAACTGATAACTGATCACTGCTCACTGTTGAATTAGAACTTAAAGGTAGTCCGCAGGGCCCCTACCCAAATAGTATTGTTATCTTCATCCCCTTCAGGGTTGATCACAACATAGAAACCAGGGGTTAACAAGATGCCATCCGTAAGAGGAAATTTGTACTGAGCTTCGATAATATAAGGAGTATCCTTATCAGGAACCCTTAAATCTCCAGGGAGAGACTCAACCCGTTCGGCGGTAACATATTGACCACCACCCACAGAAAGGACGGCACCTTCTTTAAAGATATCCACAACAGAGAGAATGGCTGCCCAAGTCCATAAGTCAGCCCCCAAACCACGGCGATCATCCCCATTAGCGGGATTGGCAAAACCTTGAGCGCGGGCTAAAGCGTAGGCACCGGTAGCGTGTAGGTGGAAAGTCTCGTTAATGCGCCAGTCTCCCGTAAGAGCGTAACTATCCCGAAGGGTGGCTGCATCCAAGAAGGGATCACTAGCAACACGACTACCGTTACTGGAAGTGGTATTCACGTCATCCTCAGCAAAATAGGAGAGAAGATAGGTAAAGCTTAAAGATAAACTATCCGTTGGATAGGCAGATAGCTGACCCCCTGCACTATAAGAACCATTAAACAAACCTTCCCCTAAGTCTGGACTATTTCCATTGTCTGCTAGTGGGACTTTAGCTAGAATCTAAATTGAATCATGCGCTAATATAGACAGGATAGGCTTTTTAGGTTGATAGCAATT
>JASJDD010000055.1 GCA_030065735.1 Crocosphaera sp. | reverse complement strand
TTCAATTTAGTTTTGGCCTTAAAGCGAGGATAGTTAAAAATGCCAATTGCCGTTGGAATGATCGAAACAAAGGGCTTTCCTGCTGTGGTAGAAGCAGCAGACGCGATGGTAAAAGCTGCCCGTGTTACCCTAGTGGGTTACGAAAAAATTGGAAGCGGTCGTGTTACGGTCATTGTGCGGGGCGATGTTTCTGAAGTGCAAGCGTCAGTCTCTGCGGGTATCGATGCCGCTAACCGAGTTAATGGGGGAGAAGTTCTGTCTACCCACATTATTGCCCGTCCCCATGAAAACCTCGAGTACGTTCTACCCATTCGCTACACCGAGGAAGTAGAACAGTTTAGAGCCTATTAGCCTTATTTTTCAACAATAACGGTTAATTAAACAATCAAGTATCAATTATTAGGAGAGAAAAACTCATGTCAATTGCTGTTGGAATGGTAGAAACCCTCGGTTTTCCTGCTGTGGTAGAAGCAGCCGATGCGATGGTAAAAGCAGCCCGTGTAACCCTAGTAGGTTATGAAAAAATCGGAAGTGGTCGTGTTACCGTTATCGTGCGGGGTGATGTATCTGAAGTCCAAGCATCTGTAACAGCCGGAATTGATAACGCAGGGCGAGTTAACGGTGGACAAGTGTTATCCACCCATATCATTGCTAGACCCCACGAAAACCTCGAATACGTCTTACCCATTCGTTACACCGAAGCAGTAGAACAATTCCGTGAAAGTGTTAATCCTCCCTTACGACGCGTATAATTAGTCATTTCCCAACATCATGCAAATTGCCAAAGTTCGAGGTACTGTTGTCAGTACCTACAAAACCCGCAGTTTAACTGGAACAAAGTTCTTGTTGCTTCAGTTTATGGACGCTCAAGGACAACCGCTTCCTAAGTACGAGGTAGCCGGTGATTTAGTCGGTGCAGGAATTAACGAGTGGGTATTAGTATCACGAGGCAGTGCTGCTCGCATTGACGATGGGATGGAACACCGTCCTCTCGATGCAATGGTAGTGGGAATTATTGATACGGTTACGGTGGAAAATAATCGACTGTATAGCAAAAAAGACGAAGAACGAAGTTAAACCTTTCATCAACGTCTGCTAATAACTGATACTGAATTATAAAGAGGAGGACGAAAATTGTCATGGTAGTCCGCAAAAGGGCGGCACCCCCGACACCTTGGTCGCAAACCCTCGCAGAACCCAAAATCGATGATAGTGCCTTTGTGCATTCCTTTTCTAACCTCATCGGTGATGTTGAAGTAGGAGCTAATGTTTTAATTGCCCCAGGAACATCCATAAGAGCCGATGAAGGAACCCCTTTTTATATCGGAGAAGGAACTAACATTCAAGATGGTGTGGTTATTCACGGTTTAGAAAAAGGGCGGGTTGTGGGAGATGATGGCCAAGAATATTCCGTTTGGATCGGTAAGGAAGCCTGTATTACCCACATGGCTCTGATCCACGGACCGGCTTATATCGGCGATGAGTGTTTCATTGGGTTTCGCTCAACCGTATTTAACGCCAGAGTGGGTCAAGGCTGTATCGTCATGATGCACGCCTTAATTCAAGATGTAGAAATTCCCCCAGGAAAATACGTTCCCTCTGGTGCGGTTATTACTAACCAACAACAAGCCGATCGCCTCCCTGAAGTCACACAGAGCGATCGCGAGTTTGCCCATCATGTGGTAGAGGTTAACGAAGCGTTGCGGGTAGGATATCAATGCGCTGAAAATAACGCTTGTATTGCCCCCATTCGTCAACAGTTAGGGCAGTCTATAAAAGACATTAAACAGACTGATTATAGAAATTCGGTGACAAGTATGAGTTTAAGTTCAGACATTGTAGCTCAAGTACGTTCCTTACTGTCCCAAGGGTATACCATTAGGACAGAATACGCTAGTGAGCGTCGTTTTAAAACAAAATCTTGGTTAACCGGTGGGACATTTCAAGGTCGCGCCGATCAAGTATTAGGAGACTTAGAAGCGTTTCTACGGGCGCATCAAGGGGAGTATGTTCGCCTTATAGGGGTTGATACGGGAGCAAAACGCCGTGTTCTCGAAGTCATTGTGCAACGCCCAGAAGATACCCCAGGAGAACCCAGTCGCCTGACCACCACCAAGAGTAAGGTGGATAGTAGTCCTGTAAGAAGTGCCAGTAATGGCAATGGGAAAGTAGGGGATGATATCGCTTCCCAAGTTCGTGCCATACTCCATCAAGGGTATAAAATTGGCACAGAATATGCCAATAAGCGTCGTTTTCAGACTAAATCTTGGCAAACCGGCCCCTCTATTAATAGCAATCGGGAATCTGAGGTTATCAACGAATTACAACGACTTTTAGCCGAACACCAAGGGGAATATGTTCGCTTAATTGGTGTTGATCCCCATGCTAAACGGCGAGTCTCTCAAACCATCATTCAACGTCCAGGACAAGGCGGTAGTATTCAAACCAATAGTGCAGTGGCTTCTCCCAGAGCAACCAACATCGGTGCTGTGGCCAGTGGTGGCTTAAGCGCAGAGGCGACCAAGCAAGTCCGTGATTTGCTCATTCAAGGATACAAAATAGGCACAGAACACGCAGATAAGCGTCGTTTCCGTACCAAGTCTTGGCAAAGTTGCGAGCCTATTAACAGCAACCGTGAAGCAGAAGTTATTGAAGCCTTAGAAGCCTGTTTAGCGGAACATCAAGGGGAGTACGTTCGTTTAATTGGTATCGATACTCAAGCTAAGCGTCGGGTGCTAGAAACCATTATTCAACGGCCTGGTAAAACTTCTAATAATCGAGCCAGAACCGCCACAGCAACTGCCCCTGCTCAAAGTTACAGCTATGCCAGCAGTAGTCGTGACAATGGCAATGGGAATGGTCGTGTTGCTATAAGCAACTTAACAGCAGAAACCGAAACCCAAGTGCGTTCTTTGCTCATTCAAGGCTATAAAATTGGCACAGAACACGCAGATAAGCGTCGTTTCAAGACAAAATCTTGGCAAAGTTGCGAGCCTATCGATAGCACCCGTGAAAGTGAGGTGATTGCAGCCTTAGAAGGCTGTTTAGCCGAACATCAAGGGGAATATGTCCGCTTAATCGGCATTGATCCCCAAGCCAAACGGCGTGTCTTAGAAACCATTATCCAACGTCCATAATAATCTGTAGAAGGGGTGAGGTGACTTACCCCTCAATATTACTGAGGTTTTGATCAAAACTTATTTTGTGGAACCAATTAAGAATTAAGAATTAATATTTTCTGCATTCTAAATTCTACATTCTAAATTATCTTGACCAAGTCGTTTTTGAGAAAAACCGACGGAATATTGACTTACCCCTTCTCACTACGAGAAATAAAGTGATGAGTTTACCCCTTATTCAACCACCCAGTCGCTCTGAAGTTTCGATTGTTGGTGAGGTTATTATTCATGAGGGTGCGGTTGTCGCACCTGGAACGATTTTACAAGCTGCGCCTAATTGTCGTATTGTCATCCATTCAGGTGCTTGTATTGGTATGGGAACCCTCATTAATGCTTATCAAGGAGATATTTACATTGAATCCGGTGCTATGTTAGGAGCGGGGGTTTTGATCGTTGGTCAAGGTACAATTGGTCAAAATGTTTGTTTGGGTTCTTGTACCACAGTCATTAATACCTCTGTTGAGTCAGGAACCACCATAGAAGCGGGATCATTAATAGGTGATACCTCCCGTCAGTTCTCAGAACAAGAAACTAAGTCTCCCCAAGAAATAAAAGCAGATAGTAACGGTTTTTCAGAAAATGGTCATTTAATTGCCAATAACCATCAAAAAGAATCTCAACCCAATGAAACTGAAGACAAAAAGCCTGAATTTGTGGAAGAAATGGAAGACTTATGGGCAGATACTGCGCCAGAAATAGAAGAAGTCACAGAAATTCCCGAAATTCCCACAAAACCCAATTCTCCTGCTGATAATAATAACGCCCCTGTTGTGGGTCAAGTTTATATTAATCAACTATTATGCACTTTGTTTCCTGATCGTCAAGCCTTTAATCAGTCTCAAAATAATTCTTCTTCACAAGATTCTACCCAGAAAAATAAGTAACTATACAATAGAGTATGGAGGAGCGATCGCCAGTTAATCAGTTAATCAGTTTCAGCGATACATCACCTCAACTGTAGATGATACTGGGATCAACCGAAGCAATCAATAAGTAGCCATTTGGACGATGATATTACTATAATTTGGATATGATTAGTTGTTTTCAGTGTATTTTGGGTAATCTATAAATAGCAGCAAAGGTTTTAGAGTATATGGAAGATCAATCATACATAAATATTAAGGTTGATGATCACGATTCAATGATATCTATGTGTACTTTAGAATTACCAATAGATTATCCTCGTTTATCACCCCAACCTGCTAATTATAAACAAGAAATTGTTGATTTATCTTTTCTTAAGGAAAAAAAATTACCCTGTTCACTTTCAAAATTTTTATTAACTACTTGGGTTTGTTTACTTTATCGATATCATCAACAAGAAAACATTATTCTTAGTGTTTCTAGTAACTATTGTGAAAATCAATTATCGATTCAGTTAGATACGGACCTAGTTACTCTACAAATTTCAATAATTGATTCACTAACTTTTGAGAGCTTTTTAAATAATATAGATAATCAAATCAAAGACAATTTTATTAATAAAAATTATGATTTTAACCAATCTAATGTAGCTTTTTTTGAGCAAAGTTTAATTGAGAGATATTCATTTGATACTAATTTTGATCTGATCCTGAGTTATAGTGAATCGATCAACTCAGAAGATACTAATAATAAAGTAACAATAATTTATAATAGTAATTTATTTACAGATGAAACCATAACTCGTGTTATTGACCATCTGACAATACTAATTAATTCAATTATAGAACATCCTCAACAGTTAATCAATAAATTACCGTTATTAACTGAATCAGAAAAAAATAAATTATTCAAAGAATGGAACAGAATTACAACTGATTATTCATCAGAGTATACCATAGATAAATTATTTGAAATTCAAGCCAAAAGAACACCTAATTCTATTGCAATTACTTACGAAGATCAAAATATTACTTATCAAGAATTAGATAAAAAATCAAACCAATTAGCTCATTACTTAAACCAGTTAGGGGTTAAAACAGAAACATTAGTTGGGTTATATCTTCAGCGTTCTCCAAATATAATTATCACTATTTTAGCAATTTTGAAAGCAGGAGGAGCTTATTTACCCTTAGATCCATCTGCACCTCCCGAAAGAGTAAAAATAATCTTAGAAGATGCTAAAGCTTCCTTGATAATTACAGAAAATTCTTATGTAAAATCTATTAAAATTTTAGCTAAAAATATAAACATTTTATCGGTTGATAATATAAATAATCTCAATGATTTTAATGAGCAAAAACCCACTAATGATACAGTTAATTCTAATAATTTAGCTTACATTATTTATACATCGGGTTCAACAGGAAAACCTAAAGGGGTTTTGATTCCCCATCGTAATGTTATTCGTCTATTTACTGCAACACAGTCCTGGTTTAAATTCAATAAAAATGATGTTTGGACTCTTTTTCATTCCTATGCTTTTGACTTTTCTGTGTGGGAAATATGGGGTGCGCTTTTTCATGGTGGACGTTTAGTTATTATCCCTTATGATGTTAGTCGTTCCCCAAAATTATTTTATAATTTATTATGTCAAGAAAAAGTTACTATTCTGAATCAAACACCCTCTGCTTTTCAACAATTGATTCAAGTAGAAAAATCTCTCAAACATCCTAATAGTTTAAGTTTACGCTATGTTATTTTTGGGGGAGAAGCATTAGAAATTAATACTTTAGAACCTTGGTTTAATAGACATGGCGATAAATTTCCCCAATTAATTAATATGTATGGGATTACAGAAACTACGGTTCATGTTACTTATTATCCCATCACTATAACTGATCTTAATGCTTCAAAAAAAGTTATTGGTTGTGCCATTCCTGACCTAGAAATTTATGTCTTAAATTCTTATTTGCAACCTGTTCCTGTTGGTATTATTGGTGAGATTTATGTGGGGGGTGCAGGGTTAGCACGCGGTTATTTAAACCGACAACAATTAACTAATGAAAGATTTATTCAACATCCCTTTAGTAACAAATCAGAAGCACGTTTATATAAAACAGGAGATTTAGCTCGTTATTTACCTAATGGTGATCTTGAATATATAGGAAGAATTGATAATCAAGTCAAAATAAGAGGATTTAGAATTGAATTAGGAGAAATAGAATCATTAATTAATCAACATAACAATGTCAAAATATCTAAAGTAATTATTAGAGAAGATACGCTTAATGATAAGCAAATCATTGCTTATATTATACCTAATTTGAGTCAATATAATTACTCAGAACTGTCTCATCAAATTCGTGATTATTTAAAGCAGCAGTTACCAGATTATATGATTCCTGGTGGTTTTGTTATCTTAGAGTCTTTTCCTTTAACAACTAATGGAAAAATTGATGTTCGCGCTCTTCCAAAACCTGATTTTTCCATATTTCAACATGATTATATTGCTCCAAGAAACGACATAGAAGAAACCTTAGTTAATATTTGGATTCAAGTTCTTAAATTAGAAAAGATTGGAATTAATGACAATTTTTTTGAGTTGGGTGGCCATTCATTATTAGGAACACAAGTTATCTCTTTAATTAGAGAAAATCTTAAATTAGAAATAACTATTAGTTTACTATTTGAATATCCTACTATTGCACAACTATCTGAACAAATTCAGATTACTGAAAAAAAAGAAAACTTCTTATTATTACCTTCCATTCAACCAAGACAAGAACAGAACAATCTACCTCTTTCTTTTGCTCAACAACGTCTCTGGTTTTTAAATCAATTAGCTCCTAATAATATTGCTTATAATCTTTCCTATGGGTTACAAATTGAAGGATTACTAAATGTTAGGGCCTTAGAAAAAAGTATCAAGGAAATTATCAAACATCACGAAACTTTAAGAACTAATTTTATTGATATTAATGGAAAACCAACGCAAATAATTAATCAAGATGTTAACTGGGAATTACCTATTATTGATTTACAATCTTTAGCTGATGAGCAAAAAGAGAGAGAATCTAATAAAATAGTTACTCAATTCATAAAAACCCCATTTAATTTAAGTCAAGATTCTTTATTTCGTGTACAACTATTACGATTAAATCAAGACCACCATATC
The DNA here is from genome assembly GCA_030065735.1 of Crocosphaera sp. Classification (GTDB taxonomy): domain Bacteria; phylum Cyanobacteriota; class Cyanobacteriia; order Cyanobacteriales; family Microcystaceae; genus Crocosphaera. The sequence continues at coordinate 10,168 of JASJDD010000055.1, read as the reverse complement.
CTATTATTTAACATTCATCATATTATTTTTGATGGTTGGTCTTTTGGCATTTTATTTAAAGAATTACAGACGCTTTATACAGCTTATTATCAAGATTCAGTTGCTTCCTTATCTCCTTTATCTATTCAATACGCTGACTTTAGTCTGTGGCAAAAAAAATCACTAAGTGGACAAAGATTAGAATCTCAATTAAACTACTGGCAACAGAAATTAGGTGGAACTTTACCGACATTAGAATTACCAACTGATTATCCACGTCCTAGAGTCCAAACTTATCAAGGGTCTATAAAAGCTTTCAGTTTATCATCAGCATTAACAGCAAAAATTAAATTACTTTCTAATAAGGAAGGGGTCAGTTTATTTATGACCTTACTGACAGCATTTAAAGTATTATTATATCGCTATAGTGGACAAGAAGATATCATTATTGGAACTCCCATAGCAGGCCGTAATAGAAGAGAAATTGAAGCATTAATAGGGTTTTTTGTGAATACTTTGGCCTTGCGAAGTGATTTAAGTGATAACCCTAGTTTTCGAGAATTACTAAGTCGTGTAAAAAGAGTTTGTTTAGAAGCATACAATCATCAGGATGTCCCATTTGAGCAGTTAGTTGAGGTTTTACAACCGGAAAGAGATTTAAGTCATACTCCCATATTCCAGGTCATGTTTGCGTTGCAAAATACACCAATGGAAGGATTACAATTACCTGATTTGAGTGTAACCCCTTTTAAACCTTCCCTAGAAATAGCGCAATTTGATCTTACATTATCTATGGAAGAAGATAATGGAAATTTAACTGGTGAGTGGGAATATAATACAGATTTGTTTGCTAGTTCAACGATAGAAAGAATAAGCGAACATTTTCAGATTTTATTATCTGGAATTTTAGCTAATCCTGAGCAAACTATTGGAGAATTGCCTATTTTAAGTCAGGACGAAACATATCAAATAGTAACAGAATGGAACCAAACTAAGATAAGTTATCCTCAAGATAAATTGATTCATCAGTTATTTGAAGAACAGGTCGAAAAAACACCAGATGCAGTAGCAGTTATATTTGAAAATCAACAATTAACTTATAAAGAATTAAATCAAAAAGCTAATCAATTAGCTAATTATCTCAAAAAATTAGGGGTTAATACTGAGCAATTTGTAGGATTATATTTAGAACCATCTTTATTAAGAGTTGTTGGATTATTAGCAATTTTTAAAGTAGGAGGTATTTATCTACCTTTAGATCCAGTTTATCCTCAAGAAAGATTAAAGTTCATAATAGAAGATTCAGGAACTTCTATTCTTTTAACTCAAACCTTTTTAGCCAATAAGTTATTAATTGATTCTTTAGCAATTATCAATATAGATAGAGATTGGATAAATATTTCTCAAGAATCTAAAAATAATCCTAATATTTGTGTAAAAGTATATAATTTAGCTTACGTTATTTATACTTCTGGTTCAACAGGAATTCCAAAAGGAGTTTTAATTGAGCATCAAGCATTATTATTTCATTGTCAAAATATTATTAGACATTATAATCTCAATTCTAGCGATCGTATCTTACAATTTGCTTCTATCAGTTTTGATGTTTCTTTAGAGCAAATATTACCAACTTTAGCAGTTGGCGCAACTTTAATTATTAATGATGATAACTTATTAACTCCTTCGGATTTTTCTCAAAGATTAATCCATTTTGGTTTAACTGTTGTTGATATTCCTCCCGTTTTCTTAACTCAATGGTTACAATTTTTGAATCAAAATAATTCTCTGATTTCAAATCATAAACTTAGATTGATTATTTCTGGAGGAGAAATATTATCAAAAGAAACTGTAAAAATTTGGGCTAAAAGTTGCCTTAAAAACATACAGTTAATTAATGCTTATGGCCCTACAGAAGCAACCATAACTACTACTACTTTTAGTCTTCCTAGAGATAGTAAACTTATAGAAAATTACAAAAATATTCCTATTGGTCGTCCCTTACCAAATCGCAAAATATATATTTTAGATTCTCAAAAAAATCCTGTCCCTGTTGGTGTTGCTGGAGAGTTATATATTGGTGGAGAAAGTTTAGCAAGGGGTTATTTACATCAGGTTGAATTAACAGATGAGAAATTCATTTTTTATACCTTAGATAATTCAAAATTATCTAAAACAGGAGATTTAGCAAGATACTTACCAGACGGGAATATTGAATTTTTAGGACGTATTGATAATCAAGTAAAAATACGAGGATTTAGAATAGAATTAGGGGAAATAGAAAATTTATTAAATAAATATTCCAAGATTAAAGACTCGAAAGTTATTACTGCAAAAGACAGTACAGGTAATAAAATTTTAGTTGCTTATCTCATTGCTAACTCTAATAATCAAGAAATAGATGATAAAAACTTTACTTCTTTATTATCTCAAGTACACCAATATTTGAAACAGAAGTTACCTGATTATATGATTCCTACTGCTTTTATGGTGTTGGAATCTTTTCCATTAACCCCCAATGGAAAAATTGACTATCGTGCTTTTCCTGAACCTGATTTTTCCGTTTCTCAGACTAATTATGTTCCACCGAGAACTCCCACTGAAGAAATTATTGCTAAAGTATGGAGTCAGGTTCTTAATATTAAAAAAATTGGCATTGATGATAATTTCTTTATGTTGGGTGGACATTCTTTATTAGCGACACAAGTTATATCTAGAATTAGAGAAAATTTGAAACAAGAAATACCTTTACGTTTACTGTTTGAATATCCTACTATTGCTCAACTATCTCAGCAAATTAAGATTACTGAAAAAGACGAAAATTATTTCTCTTTACCCTCGATTCAAGCAAGACAGAAGCAAGACAATATACCCCTTTCTTTTGCTCAAGAATCTCTTTGGTTTCTAGCACAGTTAGAACCCAATAATACGGCCTATAATATGCCATTTATGTTAAAAATTGAGGGTTCACTTAATATTAAATTATTGGAAGAAACTCTCAGTGAAATTATGCAACGTCATGAAATCCTGAGAACTAATTTTATTTCAATAAATGGACAACCAAACCAAATTATTAATAATAATGTAGATTTTAAACTACCTATTCTTGACTTAACAGTTTTTTCTGAAGAACAACAAGAAATAGAAGCTAAAAAAATTGCTAAACAACTAGCAGCAACTTCTTTTAATCTAGAAAAAGATTCTCTATTTAAAGGAAAATTATTGCAATTAAATTCAATTTATCACATTCTATTATTTAATATTCATCATATTATTTTTGATGGTTGGTCTTATAACATTTTGCAAAAAGAAATAGCTGAAATATATCAAAAACTTTCTAGAAAAAATAAGAAAAAAGCACCCGAAAAATCTAAATCTCTTCAATATGGTGACTTTTCTGTATGGCAACGTCAATATTTTACAGATGAAACATTACAATCTCAAGTCAACTATTGGAAACAACAATTAGGTGATAATTTACCTGTTTTACAATTACCCACAGATTTTCCTCGTCCTCAAGTTCAAACTTATCAAGGAGCGACTCATTTTTTCAGTTTATCTCCCCAATTAACAGCTAACATTAATGATCTTTGCCAACAAGAAGAAGTTACTTTATTTATGACTTTATTGGCAGTTTTCAAAATATTACTTTATCGTTATAGTGGTCAAAAAGATATTATTGTTGGAACTCCTATTGCTTATCGTAATTTCAGAGAAATTGAAGACTTAATAGGATTTTTTGTTAATACCGTAGCTTTGCGAACTAATCTAGGTAATAATCCTACTTTTCGAGAATTAATTAGTCAGATCAGACAAGTAACTTTAGATGCTTATACTCATCAAGATTTACCTTTTGAAACGTTAGTTAAAGAATTAAAACCAGAAAGAAATTTAAGCTATAATCCCATCTTTCAAGTTTGGTTTAATATGATCAACTTACCTCAAAATACCATCAACTTTGATGGATTACAAATTGAGTCAATTCCTATTCTTGAAACCACATCAAAATTTGATTTAAGTCTTTATATAGAAGAAGAAACAAATAAAATTAATTTAAGATTTGTCTACAATAAACTACTGTTTAACTCCCAGACAATTGAGAGGATGGGAAACCATTTTCAGCAATTATTAGAAAGGGTCATTAATCACCCAGAAACAAGAATTTCTAATCTATCTATTTTTACTGAAACAGAGCGTTATGAACTATCTCATCGCTGTAATCTTATTACTCCCAGGAATTCGTTTTTAGAATTTTCAAAAAAAGAGATTGAACAATCGATTTCATCTCGTTTTAAGAAACAAGTTGAAAAATATTCTAATAATATTGCTGTCAAAAATAAACAGTCTCAATACACTTATAAACAACTTAATAATTATGCTAATCAGATAGCTCAAGCACTGCTTAATACCAATTCTCAAAAAGAAAGCAAAGTTGCTTTATTTTTTGATCATGATTTACCAATGATCGCAGCAATTCTGGGAGTTCTTCAAGCAGGTAAAGTTTACGTTCCCCTTGACTCTCAATATCCTAAAGATAGAATTTTATATATTTTAGAAGATTCTCTAGCAGAGATTATTTTAACCAATAACAAAAACCTAATTGCTCTTCAACAATTAACTCAAGGCAAAATCCCTATTATTAATATTGATAATCTGACTGATTATCCTCTTGAAATCAACCCAGAAATATCACCTGATAATCTTGCTTATATTCTTTATACTTCTGGTTCAACAGGGAAACCCAAAGGGGTCATTCAAAATCATCGTAATGTTCTACATTTTATTAAAAATTATACTAATAATCTTCATATTTCAGCCAATGATCGATTAAGTTTATTGGCCTCTTATAGTTTTGATGCAGCCATTATTGATATTTTTTCTGCTCTTTTAAATGGAGCAACTCTTTGTCTTTTTGATATCAAACAAGAAGGATTAGACAATTTATCTAATTGGTTAGGGAAAGAAAAAATTACAATTTATCATTCTACTCCTACGGTTTATCGCTACTTTATGGAAATAGTAATCAGTCAAAAATCAATGGACAAATCCCAGTTATCTCAAATAAGATTAGTGGTGTTGGGAGGAGAAATGGTTGTCAAAGAAGATGTTGAATTATATCAAAGCTTTTTTGCTGATCATTGTCTTTTTGTCAACGGTTTAGGGTCAACAGAATCATCTTTTAATCTTCAATATTTAATTGATAAAACAACAAAAATTACTCAAGCATTGGTTCCAGTCGGTTATCGGTTTGAAGATACAGACATTCTTTTACTGGATGAAAACGGAAATGTAACCGATATTTGTGGAGAAATTGCCATTAGAAGTCCTTATGTTGCGTTGGGTTATTGGCAAAATCCAGAATTAACAAAAACTGTCTTTTTAGATGATCCTCAAGGGCAAAATAAAAGAATTTATCGCACTGGAGACTGGGGACGTTTACGAAACAATGGTGCAATAGAATGTTTAGGTAGAAAAGATTTTCAAGTTAAAATTCGAGGTTTTCGCATTGAATTAGGAGAAATTGAAGCGGTTTTAAATAAGCATCCCCAGGTGAAGGAAACTGTGGTTATTCACCGAGAAGATAGTTCAGGGGAGAAACGACTGATTGCTTATATTGTCCCTCAAGATATCTCTTTAATCGAAACTTCTCAACCCCAAATTTTCAAACAATTTCGAGAATTTCTGCGACAAAAACTGCCTAATTACATGATTCCTGCTAAGTTTGTTTTATGGGAAACCCTACCCCTTACTCCCAATGGCAAAATAGATCGTCGTCTCCTTGCAGCTAGGGACGAAAGTAAATTGGTAGCAACAGAAACCTTGATCGCTCCTCGTAACCCCTTAGAATTACAACTTAGTAACCTATGGCAGAAAGTGCTAGGAATTGAATCTATGGGAGTTAACGATAATTTCTTTGACTTGGGGGGACATTCCTTATTAGCGGTGCGTTTAGTGGCCGAAATTGAACAAGCTTTGCAGCAAAAACTTCCCTTAGAGACTATATTCCAATTTCCTACGGTTGAACAATTAGCTGAGGTTATAACCCGTCAGGAGTCTTCTGTGGAAGCGATCTGGCCAATGCAGTCTCAGGGGTCTCGATCGCCTCTATTTTTGATCCATGTACTCGGTAGAGGACTTAAATTTTGCCGTCCTATGGTTGCTCATCTTAACCCGGATCAGCCTGTTTACGGACTCAATGCTCAAATGATCAATCGTCAGGAAACCGTTTCTAACCGAGTTGAAGACTTAGCCACTTACTATATTCGTCAAATGCAAATAATCCAACCCAAAGGCCCCTATTTCTTAGCGGGGATATCCTTTGGTGGAAAAGTGGCCTATGAAATGGCACAACAACTTCAATCTCAAGGTGAAACTGTTGCTCTTTTAGCCTTGCTCGATACATACGCACCAGGTGCTATTGAAAAAAGAACAGTGACTCAGGACATTAATTTTTATTGGAATCGTTTTTTAGACGACGGTTTTCCTTACCTACTCAATCAGTCCAGGAGAAAACTGATAGGAAGGACTCAAAACACCCTTCAACGTCTCACGCAGTTTCGCAAGAATCTTTATGTATACTTTGCCCTCAAGTTAAACCTCTCTTTATCTGAGCAGATGCAAGATTTTATTTTTCAACAAGAAAATAAGCAAGCATCAATGATGTATATACCCAAAGTTTATTCTGGTAATGTCAGCCTTTTTGTGGCTCAAGAGGAGGACGTTTCTGCTAATGTTTACCTTGACCCCCAATTAGGTTGGGGACAATTCGTAACCGGAGACTTGGAGGTTTATGAAATTCCTGGAAGCCATTTAGGAATGCTACAAGACCCCTGCGTACAAATCTTAGCTGAAAAATTAACCCTTGCCATAGAAAAAGCGGAAACAGATAGACTAATTTAGCCAGAAAATCCGTCTTTGTGTGGGGTGCAAACGAGGACTTTGTTCCTGCATCACCTTTTCAATCTTATGAGGATCGAAATTATGACGAAAATCATCCCTTAACTGCGAAACTCGTTTTTCTGTTTCTTCCACTTCCACTCTAATTTCTTTTAACTGTGCTTGCTGCGACCATTGATAGGGAATTAATTGAAATAAACTCACCACCGCCACGGCTGATAAAATGCCATTAATAACTAATTTAATGCTAATTTCTGTGGCTACCCATTGATGTTCTGGGTGAGTCGTCGAAACGGTTTGACGACTAGAACGACGCTGTCTAGACATGGACATAGTTAAACAGATAACTCATCTATAATCATCTATCCATCCCAAACAAAAACCTAAAAAAATTGCTTTTGTTGGGATGAATAGGTATCTGTTTTATTAAACGAAGCCGTTACTTATAAAGTTCCGTGGCTAAGCGAAAGGCAAGAACCCCAGGAACTAAAGCAATTACTAAAGCAACTAACACTTGGGTATCAGATAACATGGACAGTAATCTCCTAGAATATGACTGATTCAACCATTACTTTGCATCATCATTGACCGTTTGTGAAACATCTTGTTACAAAGATTTAAGTTTCTTGTTTAGATGCCTTCTTTGCGGGCCAAAAGAACAGGACAATTGGCATTAACCCTGACATAATCCGATAAGGAGGTTCCTAAGAGGCGATCTAAGTCCGGCAACGCTTTGGCCACAGAAGGACGGCGATCGGGTGATCCTAACAACAATAAGTCCACGTTGTATTCCTCTGCTAAGTTACACAGTTGTTCCCCAGGCCGTCCCCCTGTTACGGCACAACGATAGGGAACACCCATACGCTTCACTTTAGTCGCTGCTTCTGCCACAATAGAGTTATTCTCCATTTCTGCTTTCGATAGGGGTAGGAGTTCCTGTTTAATATCAGGGTTAACCCGTGCGAGGATTAATTCCCCTTCTGTGTAGTCTCGTAATAAATACAAGGCTAAGTCTAAAGCGTATTGGGCTGCAGGAGACTTATCAAGGGCAACCATTACCCGTTTAATCTTTTTGACGTAGACATCATCCTTAACTAACAACATGGGGTGGTTCGTTAGTTGGAAGACGTATTGACTAACGGACTTCTCTAAAATGGCTTCGAGGCGTTTGAGTCCCCGTGAACCCATAATAATTAAATCTGCGTTGATCTCATCCGCTACTTGACAAACTGTATCCTTGGGATCTCCTTGACGTAGCATGGTGGAAACATGGGTAGGATCAAGTTGGAGGTTGTCGAGAATAGCTGCAATTAATTTTCCCCCTTCTTCCCATTTGCTCGCGATCGCATCGGTGGTAATTTGGGGAGGAACCACATGGAGAATGTTTAGGGATGCTTTTTTTATGGCAGGAAGATCCAGCAAAACTTTGAGCATTTCTTGGGTCGTTTCGGTTCCTGAGTCAGCGTATAAGATTTTTTCCAGCATGAATTGAAACTCAATTATTAACCGTGATTAGCTGTTGATAATTATCAGAATACTGCGATTTTTTCCCCTCATGTTTAACAATTTATTAAGCGCGGATCGTCTCTGATAAGTTTACCCCAGTCAAGTTAGTTTGTTCTAAATTCGTCCCCACTAAATTGGCCCCTCGCAAGTTCGCCCCTTGTAGGTTGACTCCTTCTAGGTTGCCGTAGCTGAGGTTAGCATAACTGAGATTGGCCTGTACTAAACTGGCCCCCTGTAGGTTAACTTGCGTTAAATTAGCCCATCTTAAATCCAGGCGATCGCCTTTAATTTCTTGCAGGTTAGCATGAACAAAATAACTATGATATAAATGGCCTTGAATCAGTTGGGCTTGAGATAAATTAGCTCGATAAAAATAAGCCCCTTGTAATTCCGCTTCGTATAAGCAAGCTTGGGAAAGATCCGCTTCACAAAAGTTAGTTTCTTGTCCACAAGCTTCGCTTAAATTGGTACGATTAAGTTGAGCGCGACTAAAATCCGCTTTCTGGATTTGACTATTTCTTAAGGAAGTTCCGATTAAATTAGCCTCCCATAAATAGGCTTGCATTAACTTAGCTTGGCGTAAATTTGCTCCAATTAAGTTGGCTTGTTTTAGGTAAGCATAATTGAGATTAGCTGAGGTCAAATTAGCTTGGGTCAGATTTGCTTTTTCTAAGTTGGCTTGGGTTAAGTTAACATTTTCTAAATTAGATTTACTAAGATTTGCGCCTAATAAATGAGCTTTGATCAGAGTTTTTCCGCTTAAGTCAATTTCTTGTAAATCAGGGTTAATTTTTGGGTTATTGTTTCGCCAAATTATCCAGTTTTTTTGTTTTTCTAAGAAAGCTAAATGTTCTTTGTTGGCCATAATAATATTGTCTATTTTAATGTTATTTACCAATATTTTATCAGAAAATGGCAACCCTTTATTTGTTGATATTAACCTCCTCATCTATTTTGAGCTTAGAGAAATATGCTAATATGGAACAAGGAGAATGACACTTAGTATTATTTATTATCAACTAAGAAAAATTATGGACACTCTTGCTAAATGGTCAGTAGAAGATTATCACAAAATGATCGAGGCGGGAATATTAAGCGATCGCCCGGTTGAATTAATCTCAGGAGAAATATTACAAATGAGTCCAGAAGGTCCGATACATACTTCAATTAATCATATTAGTGTCACTTACCTCCGTTCTATTTTAGGAGATAAAGCTGTTATTAGAGAAACCCATCCCATTACTTTAATGGACTCAGAACCTGAACCAGATATTGCCATTGTTCGTTCTCCTTACACATTGTATTTTGAGCATCATCCTTATCCTGAAGATATTTATTGGTTAATTGAGATTGCTGATACCAGTTTAAGCAAAGATTTAGGTATTAAAAAGAAAATTTATGCCAATGCTAATATTAAGGAATATTGGGTAATTGATCTTAATGCTAAAATCCTTAAAGTGTTTCAAAATCCTCAAGAAAATGATTATCAAATCAAGAAAGACTATAATAGTGGTTTATTATCTCCCTTAGCTTTTCCTAAAATTCAAATTTCAGTGGATACCCTCTTAGGAAAGTAAACAAAATTAACATCAATGAGTAGAAAAAAACCAAGTTATTACAACCATAATGGATTTTTAATGCCGATGGGATTCCCCATTGAAGGATTTACTTCTGCTTTAAAGTATGAAGCTCAACCTTCAGATATTTTTATTGTAACTTATCCTAAATGTGGCACAACTTGGACACAATATATTCTCTGGTTAATGCAGCATCAAGGGGAACCTTTATC
>JASJDD010000054.1 GCA_030065735.1 Crocosphaera sp. | reverse complement strand
TAGAACCCAATGAAAAGGGATGGTTATGGAGTCAACAATTAGGGTTATATTTAGGAATTGATAATAACCAATTACGGTTTTTTACTCCTGAAGGAAAGTTAGTATTAACCCCAGAAGAAACAGCAGAAAGATTAGCTAAGAAATTGCAAGAAATGGGCATTAATCCTGATGAGATTGACAGTTAATTTATGCCTTGTTTGGTTGACGTTTTTTGCCTAATTTCCGTTTAAAGAAGGTGCCGAAACCTAATGCAGTTGCCGAACCGAGAATGGTTAAAGGTTCAGGGGTTGCTTCCCGAACAATGTGCGCAGGATTAGCATAATTTTCATGTAAATGTTCAACAACACCAACGGGGAAGAAATCGCTTTGATCAGCGGAGAGATCAGTGTGAAGATTAGCATTAATATCGCCCACTAATCCTTCTACTATAATTCCACTGGGTTCACGACTCCACTCTCCGTCAGCAGTTAACTGAAGAGAAAAAGAATCACATTGAGTAGAATTCAAAAAATTTTCACAAGAGATATCATCTCCTCCATTAAGAGGACGAAAAGTAGGAAGAAAAGAAACTGCAAAGTCACTGCTGTAAGTGCCATCTTCTCTGATGATTATGGTTCCCGTTGAGTCTCCCTCTGGATTAAGATCCACTAGGATATTAAATAATGATCCACCCAGATCAACAGAATCCTTACTAATCAAAGATAGAGCAACAAGCTCAACATCACTGACTCCAGATTCCCCATCTTGAGCATCAGTGTTGAAGGTGACATTATCATATCGTCTGACAATAGTATCTGCATTGCCGACATAGATGGGATCAGCGTCTTCAGGAGTAGGAGGTGTCCAGTTACCAAGGGGGCGACCAATAAACTCAACTTCACCAATAGGGGTCCCAAAGTCGAACATTGAACCTTTTTCAGTCCGCCAAAAATCAGAACCACTAACAACGGTTAACGCATTAGCTGACTCTGCAACCCCAAAAAAGGCGATCGCACTTAATCCCACAGCCCCTATTAAACTACGGGTAACAAACTTCGGTGGATTGAAAATAGTCATGGTTTAATACTCCAATTGGTCAATAGATATATTTGGTTAATTGAAAAATTAGGGAAGGTTGAGTTGATGTCAAAAAAACCCAACCTAAGTTTTTGAGGAGTTTCAATGAAACAAGAAAGATATAGTGTTTCTCGGACTCATGAGGTACACCTAACACCTGCCTCCTGCCCCCTGCCTCCTGCCTCAAAGGGATAACTTCTGTACTTCACCAGTATGAGAACTGCTATAATTATTTCTTAGCCTTGTTTTTGCGTTTTAAACCCGCAACAGACCCTAACCCGAAGAAGAGAAGACCAAGGGTTGTTGAGGGTTCAGGAGTCGTCTTCTTGAAGCTAAAGAAAACATCTTCCTCGTTACCTGCTATCGTGCCATCGGTGAGTATAATTGTTCGTGGCTCACCAGGAATTGGAATTATGTCAGTTTCGTCATTGGCATTTTTCAAGGCCAAATTGAACGTAACAGGCAAACCAAGGCACTTAGGTGCATCAGGATCAAAATTAGGACTGCCAGGATGGTTAGCGTCCACAGCAGTTGTAAACGCTTCAATACTCTGAACACATTCTTGGTCAAACGCGCCTATACTTGGTCCGCCTCCCTCTAATAATCGTCCGTGGACAATAGTCATATTGCCCATCTCCTCGACCTCGGTAACGGTTAGGCTCATTTGTCCTTTTAATTGATCATCTGCAGTTATTGTTTTAAGGAGATAATCCTTCAAAATAGTACCACCGAGATTATCATCGAAAGGAACTTGAATTACATCTTGGCTTACCAATGACACTGATCTCATTCGGATGGGAATGTAAGCTACATCCCCTACTTCTGATAGCTGATTTGAATCTTTCAATCGCTCAACAATCGTATCAGTCCATTCTAGAGGCTCCACTGGATTATTCGGATCTGGCTCATTGGGATCAGGTAGACACTGTACTGCATGTTCTGAAGTACCACTTACTGCGTTTCCATGCTGGTCAAAACAAACTACGGTTTCTTGTTCTTGTTCTAAACCCATTGTTCCTGTAGGATGTCCATCTAAAACATACAGACCGCCAGGTATCGTAAATTCCAGAGAGGACATTCCATCCATCATAATAAGCCCTGGCTCAATCTCGATGTCTGGTATTTCTACAGTACCGCCACCTTCAGGAGTCTTCCAAAAGTCAAACCCTCTTCTTAGTACCCCTGCATGAGCAGCCGGAGCCGTCATACTAAAAGCGATCGCACTTAATCCCACAGCCCCCATTAAACTACGGGTCACAAACTTGGGTGGATTGAAAATAGTCATGGTTTAATACTCCATTAGTCAATAAATATATTTGCTTGATTGGAAAATTAGGGAAGGTTGAGTTGCGATTCAAAAAACCCAACCTAAGTTTTTGAGGCGTTTTAATGAAACAAGAAAGATAATTATTTCTTAGCTTTGTCTCTGCGTTTCATACCAACAACAGATCCTAAACCTAAGAAGAGAAGACCAAGGGTTGTAGAAGGTTCAGGAACAGGACGCTTACAAGGCAAATCATTAGGATCAGTATCACAAGCACGGAAAACATCATGTGTCCCATTTCCGGAATCATGAAGCGCAGTCAAAACAAAGAAATCATCCATACCGTTGTCATGTTTATTGGCAGTCTGATCATCAGCAATAACCATCTCCCCTCGGCTGATTGTTTCATCTCCGACATTTATTATCAGTGGAGGAGCCGATCCTTGAACAGGGGTAGGATTAGGACTCCAACGAGCATTTTTTACCTCAAATACTTTCTCAATTTCAATGATGGGATTTCCAGTCATTGCGTCCGCTATGGCGACGTTTGCAGTCAAAATAGAAGAAAATGTACCATTTTTATTAATCGTCATGTCTCCTGTTGAAGTATTGATAAGGCTTTGAGTGGCTAAAAGAGTGCCATCCAGACTCATTAATTTCAGGTCTGTCATCTCAATGGGAATTGTACAACTGCCATTGTTATCAAATGTACAGTCCGCTTGTCGCTGCACAATCGTATCAGTAAAGCCTATTTTTGTGTCATCAATTGGCATCCCCTGAAAACGAACTAAGCCTAAACCTTCCATACCCTCGAAATCGAGGAAAGTGGTTCCACCGCCAGGGGTATAGAGATAATCAGTCCCCATATTGACATCTGCTGCCTTCACTGACTCCGCAACCCCACAAAAAGCGATCGCACTTAACCCCACAGTCCCGATTAAACTACGGGTAACGAACTTGGTTGGATTCAAAAAGTTCATGGTGTCATACTCCATTAGTTAACATTGAAATTTAGTTGAATTTTGTTCCTGCATCGGAACCGTTTTCTTAAAGCTTCAGCTAACTGAAGCTGGTTTTGCCGTCTTTCCCAGTGGCACAATATGGCTACCGGGTGCTAACAACAAACTTGTCTGGTGGGGTTGTCCCTCTGTATCGCGCCATTGCACTTCAACGGGTAAGGCAGCATCTTCCTTCACTTTCCCTAACCCAAAATGCAACCGAGAACTTCTCACCCCAGAATGGCCATTCCCTCCGTCTACTTGGGCGACTAACTTCCGTCCATCGGGTAAACTCACCGTTACCGATGCACCGATCGCCTCAGAAACAGACTCGTTACTATAGCGCAATAGTTTTAAATCTAAAAATGCTCCTGTATCCTGACTATCGTTGCGATAAAAATAGGAATCTTCCCATTGATTAGCAAACACAAAGTCTAAATCTCCATCCCCATCCACATCTGCGGTGGCGATACCTCGCGTCACATAAGGCTCATCTAACCCTAAGTCTGGAGCTAAATCATAGTAACGACCATCGGTTGCACGAACAAAGAAAGGGTTATGTTGATGACCACTTAAATCATCCCCATCTTGGAATTTAAACCAGCTTTTAGAGACTTTTAATAACTGGTCATTTCCTAATGCTAATTCCTGTAATTCTGGCCAACGATATACTTCTCCTTTACGAAAACCAGTTGCCTGTAAAGCTTCTAATTCTCCATCGTTATCGAAGTCAGCAAACTTGGTTTCCCAACCCCAACCACTGCGGGATAATCCTAACGCTTCACTCTCATCTTTATAAGGAGCAATACCTTGCTGCATTTTATCATATTCTCCTGTACTTGTAAAGAGAAAATGACTTTCTTCTAGGGCATATTCATCGGCAATATTACTCACATAAATATCTAATAAGCCATCATGATTAATATCTCCAAAATCTACCCCCATTCCTTTAAAAGAATCATGACCCAATACTTTAGAATTAGGTGTATTAAAGCCTTTTTCTCCCTGAAGTTTAGCAAATGCAAGCTGTCCAGTTTTTGACTGGTTATGGAGTAATCTATCGGGACCAAAATCATTAGCGAAGTAGATTTCTGGTAATAAATCTCCATCTAAATCGGCAGTTCCTACGGCTAATGTCCAGCCATGAGTTGTCTGATTATCAAAGATGCCAATATCTTTATAAGCAACTTTATGGTCATCTTTTTGCCACAATAAAACTCGATTATCTCCCCCGTTATAAGCACGGGTCATAGAATCTTGCATTTGTTCTATTTCGAGACTACTGGGATCGATAATTTCAGCATTATCAGGAAAATAATTACCAATGAGCAAATCATTGTGTCCATCTCCATCAAGATCAGAAAAAGTGGCTGCATTGGTGTACCATTTTTCGGCTGTCAAAACAATATCTTGAGGCAAATAATTATCACCATTAAGACTTAAGAAATTCCTCTTTTTTTCACCTAAAAAAGCAACAGGAGTCCGTCCCCAATAGTAAACCAGCAGATCCATCACTCCATCTTCATTCATATCCCCTGGTAAACAACCCATCGGTGCAGTGGTCACAGCATCGTAGGGAAGGTTGGAAGGAAATAAGGTAAAGGGTGTATAGCGATCGCCGGTTCCGGGTACTGGTGCCACAATCACCTGATCGTTGCGGGGTTCCACATAACAAACATCGTTATCTAACCCATCCCCATCCAGATCATTTAAGGCAACTGCAGCCCCTACCGCCGATATCCAGCCAGAAATATGCTCTAAACTGGGATTAACTTGCCTAAGCTGATGATAAGGCTCTCCTACGACTTCAGGTAAGGGAAAACGGGTAAATTCAAACCGTGATGTAATGGCTGCCCTTTCCGTTGCTGATAACACAGGCAGCCGAGAAAAGACAAATAAAAGCATAATGACGGTTAACGCTAAGATATGTTTGCCATAGCGTCGGATGGCGCGTTTTAAGTTTCTCATTCTTTTAATTACGACTTAAACAAACTGTTGTTGAATCCGTTGTCGCCACTGTTCATAAGCGGGAATGGTTTCTCCATAGGACAGTCCCATCAGAGCATCATCGGTAATATCGGCAGCTTGTTGGACTGACATTCCACACAAGTTCTGCACCGCTATTTCCGTATGTTCCGTCAAATTTTCGGCTCTCAGGCGAGTTTTGGCAGCAAAGGCTACCCCCTGAGCTAATTGAGGGTAATAGGGCTTGGCGACTTGTTTTAAGCTCTCTAATTGGCTGTTTTCCATGCCCCCTGCATAGGCACAGGCCAAACCAATACCACTCCATAAATTAGCCCGACGACTGGTTTGAAATTGGGCGATCGCTGTTTCAATGGCTTCAAGATTTGCCCCTTTGACAAACCAGAGACTTCGCCCTAACCCTTGATCAAATACTCGACAGCTATACCCTGATAGGTGTTTGGGGGGAAGAATACCTTGTATATACTCACGCCAATGAAAATATCCCTGATGAAACCCATAGCCATCGATGGCTAACCAACCGAGGAGAGGGTGAGGAGTGTGGAATGTAGAATTTAGAATGTAGAATTTAGAATGTAATGGTTGCTTCATTCTAAATTTGTCTCCCTGAGTTTCTCTGTCTCTCAGTTTCCTTAAATAAGAGTGAACCCCTCCAGGAAGTCGGGCTAATAGCCAGCCAATGCCCACATAAGTCATATAAATGTGGTTTTGACCGTCTTGACTTAAAAATTGTGGGATTCTGGTGTTATTCCAAGGAGTCAGACGATCTAATAAGGCTAACCCCATGGCCGCCCCTTCAAAAGCAAACCCCCGATATTCTGCTTCAATACAATTCAGTTGTGCAGTAACAGCCTTGGGATCATTGAAAGCGATCGCTGTTTGATAACCTTGTAAAAAGGTTTTGCCAATGGTTTCTAAATGCTGTTGGGTTTGGCAATGAGTTGTTAGAAAGCCTCGTCGCCTAAAGGTGGCTTCTTCAGGCGATATCTGGAGAAAGGTTTGTCTGAGTTGACCCCATAGACTGGGGGCTAATGTCAGGGTTTCAGTGCTTTTCCCCTTCAGGAAAGGCATTGAAATTGTTAGAATATTAAACATGATGGTCTAAGATCGTCCATCCTGCTAAAAATGGATGGTTGTATAAAGACTAGATTGTGAGATTTTTAGCTGAGTTGAGGTAGTTTAGCTTCAACTCTGTTTTCTTGAGATTTTTAGCTGAGTTAAGGGGTTTATGCCTTATTTTTATGGGTAAGTTTTCGTTCCAACAGGGGAACAACACTCCTCACCGTTTTTCCTAATTTCATCTCTATCATTTATTCCTCCCTGTTATTCCTAAAAACATTCAAGATTATTTTTCAACACCAACAAATTTAGAACAAGTTCGTGTATTCGAGTGTTAGCTTTCGGTAAATTTGTTTGCTTTTGTTATATTTATTGATGTTTCTTTATTTAACTTAAAATAAAACAGTTTAAATATTAAGTTCATCTTATTTTTTTTCAAAATCCATCAATTTATAAAGTTATTTTACTTTATTTTAAATAAATTAAACAAAATTTTCTTGATGATCCAGGCAAACATAAAGACTCTATTAATCAATTAGCCGTCTCATGATTGGATTTACTGTTCCGTCTAGGTAGGCAAAACCTATCTATATCTGCTGAAATATTATAAAGTTTAGTAGATTATAGGAGTTAGTAATTGAATGCTAGATACAAACCTGGTGAATTCGCCAAAAAGATTAACCGAAGCATCGGAACCTTAAGAATTTGGCATAAAACTGGAAAATTATCGGCTAAACGACTCCCATCTGGACACCGTTATTATACAATGGTATATTCATTTATCCACTTATGTGCAAGCAGTTCCTTATATTTCTCATCACAGAAATGGCTGTTTAGGGATTGACTTAAATGCTGAATCCATTGACCTTGTTTATGTAAAAAGGGATGGAAATTTACATCAGGTTGATGGACAAAAGACCTTGTTTTCTTGGGATATTCCTACTGGAAATACAGGACAAGTTTCCGCTAATTTAAGGGATATTGTAGCTGAAATTATCAGAATAGCTGAGAGTTATCAATGTTCCATTGCTTGTGAAGATTTAGATTTTAGTAAAAAGAAAGCAACTCTAAGACATTCCTCTAAGAAATATAATCGGATGCTTAGTGGTTTTATCTATGATAAATTTAGAGCTTTCTTAGTAGCTAGAGCCGAAAAATATGGCATTGAAGTAATTTTCAAGAATCCTTTTGTCACTTCAGTTATTGGGATGGTGAAGTATATGGCTAAATATGGGCTGAATTCAGCCTACGCTGCGGCCATGGTCATTGCCAGACGAGCATTAGGGTTCTCAGAAAGGATACCTCGTTCTTATTGGTCATATATAGGAATTTGCACATCCTCACCAGAGGATAAGGATGTGCAATCATGGGGTCAATGGAGGAAAATTTGTCAGCTTCTTCGTGAGCAGAAAATCTCCCGACACCAAATGTTTGAATCAGCGAAAGTCCTAGAGGCATTGCAATCAGCAGTTTCCCGAACTAGAAGGGGGAAATCTTCCCCTAGACAGGGAAGGAAAGTTAAATCTGCTTCAAAACCAGTAGTTTTTTCAAACAGTAAAATCCACGGGGAGTCACCGATGCCCCAAAACTGTTAGTCTAATAAGACATTATTAGATATTAATAGGTTTTTAGTAGGTGACAGAAAAACTCAAGGAATTGGGTATTAATCCCAACACAGTCTAGAATCTAGCGACAAAATTAAGCTCTCTCCACACTACCAGAAAAGACGGGTTCAACCCGAATGGCCATAATACTTGACGGACGAACCACCATATATTCTCCCTGAATATTTTTGATGGGAACATTGATAAATTGTTCAGAATCGAAATTAGGGACAATTTCGCCACTATACCATTTTTGAAATTCCTGAATCTGAGCAAAACGCACTTCTTCTCGGTGTCCACTGGAAAGAAACAAGAACACAGCATATTCATCCGGTTTTCTAGGCATATTGAACGCTCCTAATAATTTTCCGCCTTTCCTATTATCGGTGACTATGGGGTTAATTTGAAGCGTTGTAATAAAGCTTCTATAACTGGGGGTAAGGTTTGAGAGAGATCCTCGATGGTTTTAAATTCCAGTTGTTGATGGGAAGGGAGATCAAAGGGCCATTGGCCGGAAAATTCCGATCGCTGCTGATTTAGCAATAAAATTTGTCCCCCTCGTTTACTTTGTAAAGCATATCCCAGTTCAGTGCAAATATAGGGACTGGGAATTAAACGGGCGGTTTCCTCTTGTTTTATTTGAGTAATGGCAGTACCATCCACCACTAATAATAGACTTTTTCGGAGTTTTCTGAGTTGGCTATCACTGAGTCGCAAGGGAGCGTCTTGGGGACGAGAAGCAACCTCTAGGGTAAGGAAATAACGCGATCGCTGATTATATTTCTCTAGGGTTTGTCTTAAAACAGTCTCAATGGTGTTGCTAGAGTGAGGATAGTCTGTTTGTCCACTGAAAAAGATGATCGGTTCTAGGGTAGCTGCTATGTCTTGCTTACTCAGATACATTTCCTGAGAAACTAAATCCAGGTTAGCAATGGTATAACCCCCACTTCCCTCAATATAAAATTCTACGGTTTCCCCTTCTAAATACCTTTGAAACCACTCAGATTGTTGAATGACCTCTTTATCGTCTAAAAAATCGGCTCTCAGGGCAGATTTTAGTAAACTATTACGGTTCAACCGTAAGTCTGGGGCGCGCTTAATCACGTCCTGTAACGGTTCATATTGCCCTAAATACCACGCTTTCAGGGGAATAATTGCCATAGTTGTTGCTCTCAAAGATCGGTAACTATAGGCATAGTACACTATTTCGAGGGTTTTTGGGTACATTAGTATTAGTTTTTAACAATATTGACTAATATCTTCCCCCCATTCTTCAGCGAGATAACAAAGGGCGCGAAAGCGTAACGCCATTAAATCATCATATAAAGGGTTAAGTTTACACAGAGGAGGAATATTGAGTAAAACATAGCCAAAAAACTCAATTTTCCGTTCAAAAGGACATTGAGCAGGGATGAGACGACAAAGACGATGGGCAAAGCTGCGATCGCTAATTTCTTGATGCTCCAGGCGATCTTTTAAGAAGTGTAAAATTTTTGATACAGGAAATTTTAACCATTTAGAAAGAGAAATAGGCTCAGAAGACCCACAGCCTAAGACAAAATTCTTGATGGTGTAATCTGTTACATTCATGATAGTATTCCTTATTACTTTAATAAGGTAATAGTTTTGATAAGAGAATGGGATCTGTCAATAATTACCCAATAATTTTAAGGGTTTAGGGAAAAAACGTCAGTAATATGCTAGAGAAAAATTTTTATATTAGGTTAAGCTTGTTTGATTGATTTTTTTCTATTTCAATCACAATTTAGATTTATAACTAATAATAGTTAGCGGATTGATTAACCTAACATTGTTATCATAACTGACTGAACAAGGGGTTATTTGGAAAAAAAGTTGAAGAATCATTACAACCTCTTGCTTTTATCATCCCCATTATGAATACCTAAACCATCGGGAACATCACGGAATTTTGAAAAATTTTGTGTAGAGGTGTCTGTAGTTTTCCTGAGAGAGTGAAACTGAAGGTAAACTTAATTTAACTATCAGATCCTTGGGTTTACTTAGGGGTTTGTTCTTCAGGGAAACTCATATATAATCGTTAAGGAAATTTGCTCAGAGAGAATAAATGGATCTTAAAGGGTTAATTCGTGATATTCCCGATTTTCCTAAACCGGGTATCGTCTTCCGAGATATTACCACCTTACTCAGTGATGCTGAGGGGTTACGCTATACCATTGATACGTTAACAGAAAAATGTCAAGCAGCCAATTTATCCCCTGATTACATTGTCGGGATGGAGTCACGAGGTTTCTTATTTGGGGTTCCTTTGGCCTATCAATTAAATGCAGGGTTTGTTCCTGTGAGAAAACCAGGTAAATTGCCGGCGGCAGTGCATCAGGTAGAATATGAATTAGAATACGGTACCGATAGTTTGGAAATTCATCAAGATGCCTTAGAAGATCATCATACGGTTTTAATTGTAGATGATTTAATGGCAACGGGAGGAACCGCTAAAGCAACAGGAGAATTATTAGAAAAAATTGGCTGTAACGTTCTAGGATTTGCTTTTATTATTGAATTAAAAGCGTTAGAAGGTCGCAAAAAGTTGCCCAATGTCCCCATTATTACTTTAGTAGAATATTAACAATGAATGACTGACTTAATAAGGAATACATGACCTAATCTTTAATTAAAGTTTTCCATTATGTAGGAATACTTTTCATATTTTCATTTCTAATTTTTGGAATTATTCAATCAGCACCAGGGGATTATTTTAGTCAAAAACTTATCAGTAATCCTAATCATTTTTGTTTAAATAATCAATAGTAAGACAGTTTATAATTATCATGACTCAAACCGTATCCCCTAAACAAAATCAACCTTTAAACAAACTAAGAAATTTTTTTGATGCTGAGACTATTATATATATTATTAAACGAGTTTTACAAGGACTTTTAACCATATTATTGGCTTCTATTCTGAGTTTTATTATCATTCAAATTGCCCCAGGAGACTACTTAGATACGTTAAAACAAAATCCCAAAATTGCAGAAGAAACTATCAAACAATTAACCAGTCAATTTGGCTTAGATCAACCCTGGTATGTTCAATATTGGCGATGGTTGGTACAGGTTGTGACTCAATTAGATTTTGGCACAAGCTTTGTTTACAACCGTTCCGTTTCTTCTTTACTAGCCGAAAGAATACCAGCAACTTTGTTATTAGCCATTTCTTCTATTATTCTGACCTGGTTAATTGCCATTCCTTTAGGCATTTTAAGTGCGGTTAAACAAAGCAGTTGGATAGATAAAGTTTTAAGGGTTATTAGTTATTTAGGACAAGGATTTCCTAGTTTCATTACCGCCTTAGTTTTGTTAATTGTTGCACAATATTTATCCCCTTTATTACCAGTGGGAAATATGACCAGTTTAAACCATGCAGAATTATCTCCCATAGGTAAACTATTAGATATTGGTTGGCACATGATCTTACCTACTATTGCCTTAAGTATTACCAGTTTTGCCGGGTTAATGCGGTTAATGCGAGGACAAATGTTAGATGTAATGAGACAAGATTATATTCAAACAGCCAGGGCCAAAGGATTACCCGAAGATAAAGTCATTTATGTTCATGCACTACGCAATGCCATTAACCCCTTAATTACCCTCTTAGGATTTGAATTTGCCAGTTTATTAGGGGGAGCATTTATTGCCGAATTTTTCTTTAATTGGCCAGGGTTAGGACGACTCATTTTACAAGCAGTCACGGCACAAGATTTATACTTAGTGATGGGAAGTTTAACCATGGGTGCTACGATGTTAATTGTGGGTAATTTATTAGCTGACTTATTGTTAAAAGCCGTTGATCCGCGTATTAAATTGGAAAATCCAAAATAGAAAAAGATGCTCTCACAAATTCATTATATTGTTCGTTCCAAAGTAGATGGAAAATATTTGGTTGCCCGAATTAATCAAGGGGAAAAAGAGGAACCTGTGAGTTATTTATTAGTATTCCAAGAAAATTTTGAAGCTTTGAGTTATCTGAATACTCATGGTTCCGATGTCAGCGATCGCTTTATTGTAGAATCCACATCAGGAACCCAATTAAAAGCCATTTTACAACGATGGGATTTTCAAGGCATTGGCTTAGTCAAAGATCCTTTACTACCCAGAATCGAATTTTTGTCAATGTAAGAAATCAACATTTTCTACTAGACTAAACTCAGCACAAAATCCCATCCTTAACAGCCGTTTTCAAATCAATAGATTAAACATAAAAGAACAAATTCCCCCCTGTTGCTGAGCTTGTCGAAGTACACTCCCCACCCATCCCACACTTCTCCCACTCACTTAACCGAAATATTGATACACCCAATTGAAAATTGCTATAAGGACGGGGTTTCAAAAGAACTAGAATTGAAAAATTCCTTAAAAAAAGTCTATAAATAAAGAGTTAGCGTTATCAACTAAGTAGACAACAAATCACTTAGGCATTACTCTATGGAACCCCTTTATCAATATGCCTGGCTTATTCCGGTGTTGCCCCTGTTGGGGGCAATGCTGGTAGGCTTAGGCTTAATTTCCTTTAATCAAGCGACAAATCGCCTCAGACAAGCCAATGCAGTGGTTATTATATCCCTGCTAGGCGCGTCTATGGTGTTATCCTTTGCCCTGTTGTGGAGTCAAATTCAAGGTCATCAAGAATACACCCGCATGATCGAATGGGCTGCAGCGGGCAATTTTCATCTACAAATGGGTTATACCCTGGATCATCTCAGCGCCTTGATGTGCGTCATCGTCACTACAGTAGCCTTTTTGGTGATGGTGTACACCGACGGTTACATGGCCCACGATCCAGGTTATGTACGCTTTTACGCTTATTTAAGTATCTTTAGTGCGTCCATGTTGGGATTAGTGATCAGTCCCAACTTAGTACAGGTATATATCTTCTGGGAACTGGTAGGGATGTGTTCCTATCTCCTCATCGGTTTTTGGTTCGATCGCAAAGCGGCCGCCGATGCTTGTCAAAAAGCTTTTGTGACGAACCGTGTGGGTGACTTCGGCCTCCTCTTAGGAATGTTAGGCATTTACTGGGCTACCGGAACCTTTGAATTCGACTTGATGGGAGAACGCTTAGAAGGGTTAGTTTCTTCAGGAATGATTGCCCCTGCTTTAGCGGGCTTATTCGCTGTCTTAGTCTTCCTCGGACCGGTGGCCAAATCCGCTCAATTTCCCCTCCATGTCTGGCTACCGGACGCAATGGAAGGTCCCACCCCCATTTCTGCTTTAATTCATGCTGCAACGATGGTCGCAGCCGGTGTCTTCTTGGTGGCGCGGATGTATCCTGTGTTTGAGCCTATCCCTGTGGCCATGACAACCATTGCTTGGACCGGGGCCGTCACCTCCTTTTTAGGGGCAACCATCGCCTTAACCCAAAACGACATCAAGAAAGGTTTAGCTTATTCCACCATCTCCCAACTCGGTTATATGGTCATGGCCATGGGGATCGGTGCCTATACCGCCGGATTGTTTCACCTGATGACCCATGCTTACTTTAAAGCCATGTTATTCCTCTGTTCTGGGTCTGTTATTCATGGCATGGAAGGAGTCGTCGGCCATGACCCGGTATTGGCCCAGGATATGCGTTTAATGGGGGGACTGAGGAAATATATGCCCCTGACTTCTTTAGCGTTTTTAATTGGAACCTTAGCTATTTGTGGAATTCCTCCTTTTGCTGGTTTTTGGTCAAAAGACGAGATTTTAGGCTTAGCTTTTGAAGCGAACCCCGCTTTATGGTTAGTGGGTTGGTTTACCGCCGGGTTAACCGCTTTTTATATGTTTCGCATGTATTTTATGACCTTTGAGGGAGACTTCCGAGGCAATGATCTCGACATTCGCGCTGAGTTATCAATGGCCGCTGCCCCTGTGTTTGGCCCTGGGGCCATGGATGTGAAAGAATTAGAGCATGATGAGCATGGCCACGATGATCATGGCCACGGCCATAGTGACTCCCCCCATGAGTCCCCCTTAACCATGACCTTACCCTTGCTCATTTTAGCCATTCCTTCCACGGTAATTGGCTTATTGGGTAAACCTTGGGATAATACCTTTGAGGGCTTTATTTACGCCCCTGGAGAGGTGATAGAAGAGGTTTCTCACTTCGACTGGACTGAGTTCGGTATTATGGCTGGGAATTCGGTGGGTATTGCCTTGATTGGTATTACCATCGCTTCTTTGATGTATTTACAGTACAAAATTGATCCCAAAGCGATCGCAGATAAATTTCCTGCTTTGTATCAATTTTCCCTCAATAAGTGGTATTTCGATGATTTCTATGACAAGGTTTTTGTGATGGGATGTCGTCGTTTAGCCCGTCAAATTATGGAAGTCGATTACCGTGTCATTGATGGGGCGGTTAATTTGACTGGTTTAGCTACGTTAGTTAGTGGGGAAGGTTTAAAGTACCTAGAAAATGGTCGCGCTCAATTTTATGCCTTAATTATTTTTGGGGCTGTATTAGGATTTGTGATTGTTTTTAGTGTGGTTTAAATCCTTTTTCTAAGTTTGTTTGAAGGGGCAAAATTGCCCCTTTTTAGCTTGTCGAATTGTTCCTATCCCTAATTATACTAATAAAGTTACTGAATTAAGGCTTATTTTCTTGACAAACAAGCTTCAATTGTAGCAGCAACCGAGTGAGATAAAGCTGATAAATCATAACCTCCTTCTAAGCCAAATAAAACACAAGAGGTTATGGTTAACAATTGTTGCGTAAAAACGCCATAATCATTAGGTTGAAGGTTAATAGAAGCCAAGGGATCAGCTTCATTGGCATCATAACCAGCACTGACAATTAATAAATCCCCTTTAAATGCTTCTAAAAAAGGGATAACTTGTTCAGTAAACGCTAATTGATAGGTTTTGAAATCACTTCCTGGCTGCATGGGAATATTGAGAACATTGTCATACTTTCCTGTTTCACTAGCACGTCCGGTTCCAGGATAAGCAGGAAACTGATGCAAAGAACAATAGGCAATATTGGGGTTGTCTTCAACGATCGCCTGGGTTCCATTACCATGATGCACATCCCAGTCCAAAATAGCTACTCGTTGCACTCCCCTGGATTGTAGGGCATAATCAGCAGCGATGGCAGCATTGGAAAACAAACAAAACCCCATTCCTGTTTTTTGCACAGCATGATGGCCAGGGGGACGGGATAAAACAAAAGCAGGGTTATGGGTTTCTAAAACGGTATCAACCCCATCTAACCAAGCATTCACTGCTAATAAAGCAACATTATGACTGTGGGGAGAGACAATGGTATCTCCATCTAAAAAACCCCCTCCGTTGGCCGCTATTGCTTCAACTCGTTTGATATATTCGTTCGTGTGACTATTTCTGATATAAGGTAGAGGATCTCGTGTAATTAAGTTTGTTGGCTGTTGCCATTGTAAGCGATCGCCCCAAGAAACGCTTTTCAAAGCCTTGACAATAGCTTTTAATCTTTGAGGACTTTCCGGGTGAAAACTCCCTATCTCATGGTCTAGAAACCTATCAGAATAGATAAGAGGAAACATCATGCAGGTCGTTTATTTTTTAATAATCAAGTTAACATTATAGGGTAATCAACTTATCAATTCTCTGATAATCATGATCAAAAAAGTCCCATCCATGTTACTGTTGGGCTATGCTACTCTAACCTTGGGAGGGTGTGGTCTCTTTCAGCAGTCTCAAGAATCTTCAGAAGACCCTCCAGTGGCTGAGTCCCCCCAAACCCCTGAAGAAAAAGCAGATGAGGTTTTTGAAGAGACTCCCACTCCCAGCACCCCTCAACCACCGGCAGCCGAAGGTTTAATTCCCTCCACAACCCCCAGTGAACGGAGAAAAAATATTAAGCCCGGACGGGATAATCCCTTTGCTGTCATTCCCGTTCAACCAGTTATTCGACAAAAAGGTGCTGACAATGGCGTTAGTGCGCCTGAAAAACTTTGTACATTGGAAGAGGTCAAAACACCCCCCACCACCGTCGCTCAAGGCCCAGGAACAGCGACTCCTGTATCTGATGTGGGACTGCCTCCCCTGCTTGATCCCATTTTACCCATTCCCAATGAAGCGAGAGGGGTTGTGGTGTCAGGGGTCTTACAACTCAATGGAACCCCAGTGGCCATTGTCAAAGCACCTAATGAAAACGTTGCTCGCCAAGTTACCGTCGGTGCTAGTCTCTCCAATGGACAAGTTAAGGTCAAAGCTATCAATGTCAACAGTCAAAAGCCCTATGTTGTGCTAGAACAATACGGGTTAGAAATTCCCCGTGGAGTAGGAGAAGCAGCCGAAGAGGCAGTAGAACCCCCAACTCCCACTCTACCCGATGGAACTCCTCAACCCCCTGGTGAACCTTCTCTTCCCGCACCCGGACCGGAGGGTTTCGGAACCGTTAAAAATCTCACCCTTTTAACGTTAAATATCGGTGATGTTGCTCTGGGAGAAGATGAGGGAGAGGAAACTCAAACCAGAACAAGAGCTAGTGGGATTATTTGTAATGAAGGGTTTTCCCCTGTAACCGTTAAAAAATTATCGATGCAAGCGGAGGATAAAAAGACGGGGGTGTTACTTGACAGTTTTGAAATCGTTTTAGGTGATCCTGATATTGGTTATACCGTTGGGCCAGGACAAAAAGCTGAATTCGATGGGACTATCCCTAAATTGCGAGGTCGCAAACAGGGAGATGTTAATATTAAACTGATAGGCTGGAGTTAACGAATATAACCCTTAAAAAACAGTGACACACACACAAGAAAAAATTACTTATCCTAATTTACCTTTGGCAATTTATCGAGAATTAGCTGCTCATTTGCGTCAAATTGAAGGGGTTACTATTGAGTTAATTCCTCAACAGTCTCAACAGTTTGATTATGCTCAAAGTCAAATTGATCACGTAGCAATGAGTTATCCTCCCACTCCTGCTCCCTCAGACAAACGGCAACTTGAGGAAATTCTCGATTATTACGCTCAAATTTATGGTTCTTACACTAGAGAAGTTAAAGATTGTCTTCCTTCATGATTGAGATTCTTCTAGAAGACAAAAACCTGTACAATCCTAGACATACCTATACATAACGTCTAGGATATTTCCTCCGACCCACGAAAATTGCCAATTTCATCGGGCATGGATTCAGATATAATAGAAAATAAGAAAAACAA
>JASJDD010000053.1 GCA_030065735.1 Crocosphaera sp. | reverse complement strand
ACCCGAAAAATAATTCTTGACCAGATATTAACTTTGTATAATAAAGCTTTATCTCCTTCAAAATAAACACCTGTAAAATCAGGTTTAACGTTTTTTGCTCCTAAATTTTCTAATTCTTTAGCAGCAATTTCTTCTAACCCTCTAGCAACCGTAGCAAAATATTGATTAGTCATTATTTTTATTTTTATATAAGATTGTCTAAATCATTTTTTGTCAAGGGATTTTGTGCGCTATGGCGAATATATAGAATGTAAACTGTATGTTCTCGAATTGTAAAAAGAACTTGATAAATGTTTTTATTTTTTCCATAAAGTAGTTGTCTAACATCTTCGGAAAAAATGTCATTTTCTATAGCTAAAGCACAACGTTGAGGCATTTCTTGTAATGTTGCAATTTTATTCATTAATCCTTTAAACCACTGATCAGCAAATGCTTCATTAACTTTTCGATACCAATTATATGCTTTTTCTATTTGTCCTTCTGCAATAGGAGTAATTTCAACTTTAAACGCCATATTTTTTGTGCATTTCTTCAATAAAATCCTCAATAGAGCGAGTTTTTCCTGCGTCTAGTTCCTCAAAACCTTTTTGAATACCTGCAATAGTTTCTAAATAATCTATGAATTGTTTTAATTTAGTTGAATCAATTGTGTTAGGATCTAAGAAAGTAACAAGAACTTGTGAGTGATCGCTAATATCTTGGGGAAGTTCACTCAGTTGTATTTGTCCGTTTTTATAAATTCCTTCGATTGTTTTTAGCATGATTTTGTTAAGTTTTTTTTAGTTAACCGTAGGGTGGGTTAGACGGGGATAATTTAGGTTATAACAAGAACATAACTATCCGTCGTAATCCACCATTTTAGTGAGAACATTTCACTTATTCATATCTATTTAATAGACAGTGTAATAGATGTAGATTGGGTTGAGCCGTACTTATTCTTAATGTAGGATTAATCTTTTTAATTATCTTGATTACCTCGAATTAAATAGCGAACCTCCTCTAATAAAACATTAAACCTCTGATCATTTTCTTCTTGGCGTTGCTTAATCAATTCCATATCTCGCTGACTTTGAGCAGCCAACTGTAATAATGCTTGAGTCGTTACCCTTAGACCATCAACACTGTCCTTTATCTCACTGACACTAGAGGCCAACTCATCAAGCATTTCATCGGTCCAACGTTGTACTGTCATTAACGTATTCCCATCAACTAACCAATATTATTTTATAACAAAATAGGGCGATCGCCTTCATAAGTTGGGTTGAGCCATACTTATTCTTAATGTACGATAAGTAGAGATATCCTTCGTAGGTTGGGTTAAGCCCTATTGATTGATAATCTATTACTAACCTTTTTAAACGGCGAAACCCAACACTAAACTCTATGACTATTAATGTTATTGTTGGGTTTCATTCCTCAACCCAACCTACTAAAAAACCAAATTATTTATAATTATTTTGAGTTTCAGAGGTTTTCTGTCTAGCGCGTATTTGTTCAATTAAGAGATAAAGCTCATCTAAAAATTCACTTCCTAAACCAACTAATCGATATTTGTTGTTTTGAGTGTATTCTTTTAACCAATTAGTAAAAAATTCTGATCCTGAATAATTTTTTATCATCGTTTCTATTGGATGACGTTGAGAACGTTGAGAACGTTGAGAACGTTTAAATGTACTAATCAGAATTTTTATGATATTATTAGGCTTTTGCAAACTATTTTTTAATAATTTTTGTCTTTTACGTCTCATCATTTTATTCCTTCTTTGATTTCGATGACTTTGTTGCTTTTCTAAAAATAATGAATCTTCTATCATCGTAGCTAGTTCATTTAAAATATTTTCTGATTCTTGATTGGCAATAATTAGATTTTTTTCACGACTGTAAATAATAAGTTTTTTACAAAATACTGACATATCATATGATTTTATTAAAGTCAATATATCTTCAGCCATTATACTATTTGGACGATGTTTTTTTCTTAACCATTTTCTCCACTTAATTGAATTTGTAATCAATAATGGTAAGATAAAATAAGCCATTATTAAAAAGCAAATTAACAGAGTAAATATAGATCCCAGAATGATTATTTTTTCTATGTAATCAGAAGTGGCAGTATCTAAATTATCTACCCATGACTCAGTTTTCATATGAATTATAACTAATAAAAACGCAAAAAACATCCAATATAAAAACCAAGAAATATTTTTATATATTTGTAATACTTTTCTATAATTAGTAAAACAGTATAAAATTGGAAATGATAGTAATAAAGGCCACCAATAAAGATGAGTGAATTGTCCTGTATCAGCAGCAAACATAGCAAAAATAGACCAAAATAATATCAATGGGAAGAACACTCGAAGACTAATTGCAAGCATTACACCTGATATATCGTTATGCCAAAACCGCGTCGAAGATAGTGAAAAAGCCAACAGTTCTAAAGTCAGATAAGATAAAATCAGACCTAAACATATGAAAATAAAAGCGATGCCAAAATCTAAAGTAAATAATCCGAAGTACAGATATAAATAGTCCATTACTGGTTGTTTTGGATAAATTACAAAAAACCATAGATGAACCTCACGAATATGAGAAATTATCATAATTATACTAAAATTAGATATATTAAAGCCGAATAACATCAAAATAAAACACATAAAATATAAACAAGTATCAATTGGTTTAATCCATTGTAAAAGTCTGAAAACATTGAGATAATGCTCTGAATTATCTAGTCGAGATAAATGGGTCTCAGTTGTAAACCGTTCCTTATATAAACGTCCTGTAGAAAATAATCTTAAAAGGTTTCTACGAATACCAGCAGCAATATCATCGGGAATTTTATCTAATCTAGCTGTTTGTTGATAAGCGACCTCTTTTAACCATTGACTATCACTTGCAAACGCATTACGAAGCAACCAAACTAAAATCGGTTGAGAGGTAACTCCAGCAACTTCTAAACCCCATTTTCGATCGCGAAGGGTTCCTTTAACTGTTGCAGATAATAACAAACATTCTGCTTGATATTGAATATTATTTTCTAAATCTTCCAGACGACTCCTAAAACCATCTTGCAAAATTTCTAATAGATGGATAACACCATTCGGCCAAGAAAAAGGTTGAGGAATGGAACTATATTTCTCTGATGACTCATCTTGAACATAGGTTAAAGGATCATCAATTAATTCTGAAACATTTCCCACCATCTCAGTCAACATTTTATTAGCTTCTGTTAAAATAGGGGTAAAGGTTTCTGATGGTTGAGTCTGAAAAATAACAACAGTTGTTTCTCTCCAACGACCATCTTTTAATAACTGTTTCGGACTAATACGTTCAAGATCCTTGAGAACAATACAAGTAGCAAAATATTCCTGAAAACGACGGTGAGAAAAGGTAAATTTTTTATCTTCGTCAATCGTTTCTTCTTCAGAACGAGTTAATTTTAGATATTCCAACGCATCCAAAAGTTTATCAAAATGACCAGGAATCCTAAACTCAGCATTTCTCATTCCCTGACGAATAGCTTTACGAGTGGGACTCAGACCTAAATTTTGATCTGAGGTCATACAAAAAGCAACCTGTTCTGCGATCGCCCTTACTTCGGTGGGTTCGAGGTTAAAACGCTTTTTAAGACGTTCTTGATCGCGGGTTAATCGCTTATTTAAGTAAATTTCAAACACACTATGAGTATTCTTAGGAAAAGGAATTCCATCTCGCATATTTTCACAAAGAATACTTAAAAACATGGGATTTTTAGTCATCTGTTGAATGTCTGGAGACGCATTTCTCCACTGTTTAATTAATTCTTGTTCAACAGGAGGATCGAGATCCGCTTTACGAATTAACTCTAAACGACGATTTTCTAGGGGTAAAATACGAAAACGAGGCCATCCTAAATGTTTGGGACCACGGAACTGACGAGACGCAATAATACCCCGACATTGATTATTTAAACTATGTAAAAAAGCGTCGATCGCTTCTGCATAACTTCTGATAACTTCATCAGATTCAACTGAACTTAATACCTCTGGTAACTCATCAAAAGAATCAAATAAAAATAACCAAGTTCCTTCCTTGACTCCTCGATAAAATTCATTGTCTAAAAATTCTTCAATATCGCGATCGTTGATACGGTTTAGTTCTTTTTTAACAAAATCTTCAATTAAGTTTCTATCAATGGGTTGGGAATCTCGTTCTAATTTCTTGAGATTAATATAGAGAGGGATTACACTTGTTAAATTGTTACTTTTGCTTGCTTGTTTAGCTAATTTTTGAGTCACATGACGCAAAGCGACACTTTTACCTGATCCTGGTTCTCCCTCAACTAAAATAAGTCTTTCGGTACTAATTTCTAATGCTTTAGATAAAGATTTTTCACGACGTAATCCTCTTTGAGTGGTTTGTATAAAGGGAATAATAGTAGATTTTTTCCATTTTCCTTCTGCTTCAACTTCTGCTTCTAATTCCGTAAAACGATAATCTTTCCATTCTTCACGACTGTTTAATTGACGGATTTGATGTTCAATATGTTCAGCAAATCTTTGTCTTTTTAATCTGCGTCTTTTTTGTTCTGGTTTATAAAATAGTGGCCAAAATTCTTCCATCCATACTTTTCTGATTTTACTTAATAAAATCAAAAATCCCCAAATAGCAAATAAAACTAAGATGCTAACTAAAATATGGTTAATTAGTGGAGATAACCAAGTTGGTTCTTGTCCTTCAAAAAAAGTATCAGAGATTAGCTTTTTTATAGGATCTACTAATTCCAGTAAATTATCAAAACTCATTTTTTATAAATGTTTACGTCATCAAGCGTTAATTACTATCCCTATCTTTCTTAAGCATACAATAACCAAATTAATGAAAAAATAAAAAAATCTTAATTTTTGTTGAAAATTTATATTAATTTCTCTAACTTATTCTATATCTTTTTGTAAGTTCAAGATTAAGATCGGCAATGTCTACCTACAGTTTAACCGATAGACAATTTTTGGGAATACTGAGAATAGTAGGAACAAACAATGATAAATCATGTTACAAAAGACAACAAAATTATTTTTGACAACTGTTGCAGCGATCGCCACTATAAACACCATTGAAACACCACAAATACTCAACACCTCTAATAGTTGGTTAACCGTTCAAACAGAAGTCCAAGCAAGAAGCAGTGGGGGACGCAGTGGAGGGGGATCATTTAGTCGTGGTTCATCTCGTTCTTCCTCAAAAAGTTCTAGCAGTTCATCAGGATCACGATCAAGAAGTCGTTCCTCAACTCCTAGTCGTTCTTATAATAATTCTTCTACTTATTATAATAATAATTCCCGTAATTATTCTAGTTCTGAAAACTATTATAGTAGTGGAAGTAGAGGGGTGAATATATTTTTTGGTGTTTTCTTTTTTGGTATTTTTGGAATTGTTATCTTTGCTATCATTTATAATATCCTAAAATCAGCTTTATCTGGTAACAATAGTAATCATTCTGTGGGTTATAATCGAGAAATAAATAATGATATTGTGACTATTTCTCACTTACAAATTGCTTTACTAGCATCAGCAACCGATGTACAATCAGGGTTAACAGAATTAAGTTTAAGAGTAGATACCAGTACAGAAGAAGGATTAAAAGAATTATTACAAGAATCGATTTTAATTTTACTGAGAAATTCTGACTATTGGACGCATCATATTCATAGTTCTCAAAAAATTCATATTGATCAAGCAGAAGCTAAATTTGATAGTTTATCCTTAGAAGAAAGAAGTAAATTAAGTGAAGAAACATTATCTAATATGGGTGGAAACATTAGAGAAAAAACAGTAACTTCTCCTGATGATGAGTCGGCGATGTATATTGTGGTAACATTATTAGTAGGAACGGCACATGATAAGCCCTTATTTCAAGAAATTAGAACCCCAGATGACCTAAAACAAGCTTTAAATAATCTAGGATCAATGCCTTCTGATTATTTACTCAAATTTGAACTAATTTGGAGTCCACAAACCGAAAATGATAGTTTAACTTATGATGAATTTATTATGGAATATACCAATATGGTAGAATTAGTATAGTTAATAATTAGCCTATGAAATCTATCGTCATGAGTTTGCAGTTAAGTCTTTTTTATTAATTAGTAATTTTAAAAATTTATACTGCAAACTGCATCATTACCTTGTCAAACAAAAAAATTATGAGTCAGTCTTTATTAGATAGTTTTCGAGGATGTTTATTAGGAACAACTCTTACCAAGAATCTTAAAAGTGAAACAAAAACATTACTAAATTGGGAAATAATAAGTCAAAAAATTATCATAGATTTGATTGAAAATGAAACAATATCTAGAGAAACTTGCCAACTAATCGCTTCCCAAGACAACCAACTTAGTTCGGGAGAATTCATTTTAGTCATATTACCGTTAATTCTCTTCTTTCATGAAACAGAAACCCTCTTATCTGAACAACTAGAAAAAATAGAAAAAAATACTAATATAACTCAACAAATAATCGAAGAACTGCTGTTATTTAGGCAAGTTATGAATTTGATTTTAAAACAACAAAATAACTTCTTAAAAAATATTTTCAATCTTTCTCAATCTCTAGAAAAAATAGAGAGATTTTTAGATCATAAAACTTCACTCACAGAACTAAAGGGACAGTTTCGACAACAAACAGTCTTAGATAGTAACTATTTATTGTTATCTTTGTACTGTTTTGCTCGGACTCCAGACAACTTTAAACTAAGTATTTTACAAGCCTTTCAATTTAATCATCCCCTTATTCTTGGGATTACAGCCACCTTATCAGGGGCTTATAATGGTTATTCTGGCATTCCTGTTCCCTGGCGTTTAACTATCAATCAAGAAAACAATCATGACTTACACGATCAACAAATTGTTCAATTATGGGCAAAATGGGTTGGTGTTGATGATTCCTCAAAGATCATCAGACCTCTAGAAACTCAGGTTATTAACTTAGTCAGAGTCAATAACCGTTAGTTCCTGGCAAAACAATCAACATTTTCTTGACGCTCTCCTTAATTCTAGTAAGGAGATTCATAGTGATTCACTTATCGGTTCTGTGACAGCTAAACTATGAATAAATTGTCTGATCACTTCGGTTTTGGTCTTACCATCCGCCCGACAATAGGCTTCTAACTTTAATAAGTCCTTTTCAGGAAGACGAATAGTTAATACTTTATCTGATCTTGGTTTGGTTCTCGCCATCTCTTTTCTGTACCAACGTTGTGCTTGATTTGTCTTAACAAAATTATAACACTCTATTTTGCTCTGTCACACAGTGCATTTACTTATTTTGTATTTTGTTAGTACAAAAACTTGACAAAGTATAAATATTGTCCTATAGTAGTAATAACGGAGCCAACAGAAAGCTCATTTGTTGAATTAGAAGACCTTTATGCTAAACAAGATAGAGATCAATCGCAAAACCTTAAATAACAACTTTAGTGATGGTAGTGAGTTAATTCCTTCTGATGTAGCTGCTAGGATTGAAAGAGAAGGAACCCTCAAAGAAAAAAGAGAAGAAATTAATAATAACGATGCTCCTACCACAAGAGGTTATACCGTAGACCAAGAAGGATTAATTAATAATTATCCTGTGACTCCTCCCCTGCAAGGAGTAAAATATCCGACTCCTAGAGAACAATATGCTTACATTATTTTGGGGGGGTTAGCTACAATATTTGTTATCAGTTTAATTGGTATTGCTTTTAGTGTAAGTTAATCATTAATTCCCAATCATAATATTTTGTCAACCCAATAAACTAAGGAGAAAAAAGATATGTCTAATCAGACACCTATTAAGGAACAAAACCTCAATAAACAAGCTTACGAAGAGAAAGTTAAAGCACAACTGAATAAGTTGAATGCTCAAATTGATGAAATGAAAGCTAAAGCGAAACAAGCAAAAGCTGAGACAGAGATTGAATATCATAGTCAAATCGAAGAATTATCTTCTAAACGGGATGCAGCTTTTAAGAAATTAGAGGAATTGCAAAAAGCGGGAGAAGATGCTTGGAAAGAGATTCAAACTGGCTTTGAAAACGCTTGGAATGACTTAGAAAAATCCTTTGAAAGTGCAACTAAAAAGTTTCAGTAAAAGCTGAAATATGAGAAAAAATGCGGAGTGTATTCGCATTTTTTCTTAAATAATAATTGTCCAAACTGATAAGACCTTGTCTTTCATTTTAAAGTTATTTTATTCAATTATCTCTGGAAAATCATAAAGCTTTTTTGTCGAAAAAAATGAATCAAATATTAAACACAATTTTTGATAGTATTAACATAATAATAGCCAAAAGTATTAAAGGAATACCTGGACTTATGGCAGCTATTATTATAATAATTTTAACTCGTTTCGCAGCAGAATTTATTTCCCAATTAGCTGAAAAACTTGGAAAAAATACGCTTAAAAGTCATTCATTACAAATTTTATTAGCAAAAATAACTTATGTTTTTGTTTGGGTTTTTGGTATTCTTTTTGCAGCCGTTCTTGCCTTTCCTGGGTTAAGATTAGGAGATATTGTTGCAACATTAGGACTTAGTTCAGTAGCAATAGGTTTTGCCTTTCAAGATATTTTCAAAAACTTTTTAGCCGGTATTCTTTTACTCATACAAGAACCTTTTCGTATTAACGATCAAATCATTGTAGGAGAGTATGAGGGAACTGTTGAATCCATTAGTATTCGTACCACACAAATCCGAACCTATCAAGGAGAAAGGGTATTATTGCCCAATTCTACTGTGTTTACCAGTGCAGTACAAGTGAGAACTGCTTTTAATCATCGTCGTACCGATTTAGGGGTTGGAGTTGATTATAATACACCGTTACCCAAAGCAAAAGCGATTTTACTGAAAACCATTTACGAAATTGATGATATCTTGGAAACCCCGGAACCTGAAGTAGATTTAGTTAATTTTGGTGACAGTTCTATTGATTTAATTGTACGTTATTGGACAGCACCTTCTCAAGTAGTAGTGCGACGGGTTCAAAGTGAAGCAATTATGGCAATTAAAGCAGCATTGGACGCAGCAAATATTAATATTCCTTATCCTGTTCGCACAGTGTATCATTACAATCAACAGGAATTTAATGACTATCTTCCTAGCAACTCCAAAGAATATACAAATCATCGTTAACAAATATGGAACCTAACACAACACTGGACTGGATTTTAGGAGGTATTGCGATCGCTATTTTAATCGTAGGAATGTTGATGTTATTAGGAGGGACATCAGAGATTAATAAAAAATAACTAATCGTTCTTAACGAAGTCAGAAGTACGTAGGGAAATTCCAGTAACCCCACCCATCTTCCTACAAAATTTATTCTTCATCTGATGAATCAATAATACTGGTGGGAGTTACTTCAAAAATAACTTTATAAGGGTTATTTAGTTCATTTTTTAAGCGATTTTCTACAATTTCAACTTCTTGGGGGTCAATGGGTTTAGCTGCTCTAACTTTAACAATAACAACAGGAGGAGTTTTATTCCAATTTACTCTAATATTAAAGATGCTGACATCCCGTCGATTCACTAAAGAACGAGTCACTAAAATTTTATGAATTGAATCATGAATTCTCGCCTTATTAATTAATTGCCAAAAACTAATTCCTAATGGCACAGTTAAGAGAATAATTAGAAGTAATGAAACTGTCCAAGATAGGGTTCTTGCTAACTCATTACTTTTGGCATATCCTCCGAGAACATAGATAATAATACAAGCTAAATTGATGCCAATTAAATTAGTACAATACAATAATCCTGCTCCTGATGCAATTTGCCATTCACCTTGAGATAAAGCTAATCCAAATACACAAATAGGCGGCATTAAAGCAACGGCGATCGCTGTCCCTGGAATAGCATCACCCACAGAAGGCTGAATCTTCGCATAGCCACTAATTCCTCCTGCTACAATAGCAATTAATAAATCAATTAAAGTCGGTTGGGTTCTTGATAAAATTTCCCCTCCAAATTCTGGCAAGGAAATAATTAAACCAACAATTCCTGAACAAAAAAAAGATAAAAAAGTAGCAAAAATAATAGAAAAAAAACTACGCCTTAGTAACTCAATGTCCCCCTCTAAAGTAGCAAAAGCAAATCCCCTTAAAGGTAACATTAATGGGGCGATAATCATTGCCCCAATGATAACCGCAGCACTATTAATAATTAATCCAAAAGTTGCTAATAAACAAGAACCAAGAGTCAAAACTAAATAATTTTGTGTTAGGTTAGACTCTTGTATCAATGATTCTCGTAGCTTGAGAATAGGAATAGCACCTAATCCAAGTTTTTGTACTATTTGCCAGCTTCTTTTCATGGTTTTTATGGTAATTAGTCCAATTGACCCAGAGATTGAGAGTCATGACAAAATCTTAATCTCAGTTCTGACACTTTCTTCAAAATTGAAAAATTTTACAACCTTATTATACTTCCTGAGCTTATTTTAATAGAAATTCAGGTGAAAAATTAACTTTCACTACTTATAATACACTACCAAGAAAAGCCCTCGCCCAACTATCAATAACTGGGATCGCCTTTCTAATACCAATTTTCTTGATTAAACTTCTCGATCAAAGCCAAATTTATCTTTGATTTCTGCATTGAAATACTGTCCTTTGGATGGGGCCTTTTCTAACTCATCATAAACAGGTTTAGGAACATCATGATATTGATAAATTCCCCCATTACTAAACTCAACTCTGAGAATTTTTGTGTCTTCATCATAGTCAAAAGATTTGATGGCAACACTTTGACTTTTTAGCAAGGGGAAGGCAATAACATCCCGAATACTCGCAGAATCAGTTAATAACATAATTAGGCGATCGATACCAATACCTAAGCCACCAGTAGGGGGCATACCATATTCTAATGCTGTTAAGAAATCTTCGTCAACACTGTGCGCTTCTAAGTCGCCGGCTGCTTTTTGTTCTGCTTGTTTTTCCAGTCTTTCTCGTTGATCAATCGGGTCAGTTAATTCAGAAAAACTATTAGCTAATTCTCGTCCGACAATGTATAATTCAAAGCGTTCAACTAATCCTTGTTTGCTACGGTGAGGTTTAGCTAAAGGAGAAATTTCTACAGGAAAATCTAAGATAAATGTCGGTTGAATTAAGCTTTCTTCTACGGTTTGCTCAAATACTTCATTGAGTAATTTACCTAAATTTTGACAGGTTTCAGGGACTTCTAACCCTGCATCTTTCACCGCATTTTTTGCTGTCTCAAAGTCTTTAAAATTTTCAAAATCTAGCCCACTCTTTTCTTTAACAATATCGTGCATTGTTACCCGTCGCCAAGGAGTTGATAAGTCAATTTCTTCCCCTTGATAAGTAATCTTTAAAGTGTCTAAAACTTCTTCTGCTGCTGTAGTTATAATTGCTTCGGTTAGCTCCATCATATCATTATAATCAGCATAAGCTTGATACACTTCAATGGAGGTAAATTCAGGATTATGTTTAGTAGAAACCCCTTCATTACGGAAAATTCTACCCAGTTCAAATACTTTTTCAAACCCACCGACAATTAACCGTTTGAGATGCAATTCTGTGGCAATTCTTAGATACAAATCCATCTCTAAGGTGTTATGATACGTAATAAAAGGACGGGCTTCTGCGCCCCCTGCTTCTGATTGTAAAACGGGGGTTTCTATTTCTATAAAACCCTGCTGATCTAAGTAACGTCTAATAGAAGCAGTAATCTGGGCCCGACGACGAAATGTTTGTCGAACTTGGGGGTTAACAATTAAGTCTACATACCGTTGACGGTAGCGTTTTTCAGTATCCGTTAAACCGTGCCATTTATCGGGTAAAGGTAATAGAGATTTAGTTAATATTTTGTATTCTTTAACTTTAACAGAAAGTTCTCCTTTCTCCGTTCTTTTGATACTTCCTTTTACCCCGATAATATCTCCTGTATCGGTTAATTTTTTGAGATGATTAAAAGCACTTTCAAGATCACTCATGTGTGCTTGAATTTCTTTTTTATCGAGATATAATTGAATGGTTCCAGTTTCGTCTTGTAAGCTGAAAAAGGCCAGTTTTCCGAAGACACGACGGGCGATAATTCTTCCTGCGATCGCAACGTCTACCTCCACTTCTTCCCCCTCTTTTAAGCTGGCATATTTATCCTGTAAAGTTGCAGCATCATGGGTAGATTTCCACTGATAAGCGTAAGGGATTAACCCCAGTTGTTTCAACTGTTCTACTTTTTCGAGTCGTGTAGCGCGGATTTCTTCTAAACTAGAGGCTGAATGGGGTTCCCGTTGTGGTTGATTGGAAGACATTGTTAAGATATTGCAGAAAAAAGCCAAATAGGTTTATTTTGTGGTCAAATAAGAGTCCATCTTATTAACCTTAACTATTATAGCGTGTCGGTCTTGCTATAATCATAAATTTTTTGATTATTTTTTATAATTTAATCTTGATAAGATCATGAATAATTTATTTTCATTGAATTATTTTAAGCTAATTGTTTTATCCTTAACAACTAGCTACCATTGGTTATTTACATTATTAGAAAAATATCAACAACTTCCTCCAGGAAAGTTGATTGATTTAGGAGGTTATAAAGTTCATTGTTATCAGAAGGGTTCTGGTGATATTACAGTGATATTTGATCATAGTTTAGGGGGAATAGAGGGTTATTTATTAATCAATGAAATTGCTAAAATAACTAAAGTTTTTATTTATGATCGACCAGGGTATGGTTGGAGTGATTCTAGTCCCAAAAAACGCTGTAGTCAAGAAATTATTTATGAATTAGATCAGCTTTTACAACAAGCAGAAATTTCGCCACCTTATTTATTAGTGGGGGATTCTTTTGGTAGTTATAATGTTAGATTATATGCTCATTATTTTCCTGAGAAAGTTTGTGGAATTATTCTAACGGATGGACTCCATGAAAAAGCAATGTTAAACTTGCCTTTATCGGTAAAATTATTAAAATTATTTTTTCTTTTAGGGTTTATTATGTCAATCTTTGGTGCAATATTAGGGTTAATCAGGCTGTTAGGAAATTTGCAAATATTTGAATTAATTAAACCCCAGTTAAAAAAGTTTGATCAAGATAGTTTGAAGCTTGTTAAACAGTCTTTTTATCATCCCAAACATTGGTTAACGATGGCTAGAGAAATTTGGAATTTAGAAACCAGTGCAACCCAAGTACAAAAAGCAAATAATTTAGTCAATATTCCTCTCATTAGTATCAAATCAAAAACATTTTTTCACTCTTCTATTTTTACAGTTTTCTTACCTTTAAAAGCAACAAATAA
The DNA here is from genome assembly GCA_030065735.1 of Crocosphaera sp. Lineage (GTDB taxonomy): Bacteria > Cyanobacteriota > Cyanobacteriia > Cyanobacteriales > Microcystaceae > Crocosphaera. Next base: position 3,412 of record JASJDD010000053.1, on the reverse strand, counting down.
ACTCAGAGATATTATTCATAATGAGTTACTCCAACTATCATCAAACTCTAGTCAAATTTTAGCTAATAATAGTAGTCATTTTGTTTGGATAGATGAACCAGAGATTATTATTTTATCGATTGAAAAATTAGTTAATAAGTTAATAAGTTAAATATTTCTCATTAACTAATTTTTCTTGTTTATCCCACCGCAAAACTTTGTTGAACAGCATTACTTGTTACACCTATAGTATCTTGTCCTCGCGCCCATAATAAATAATCTCCGGCCATAGCATCGTTTAGGTTCAAATCGTAATTAAACGATCCTATATTATTTCCCTCCTGTTCAAAGAGCGTAATATCTGGTATATCTATCCAAACATTGTTAGGTTGTCTCAACCACATTTCTACTTTTAGCAAATCATCAAATCCATCCATATCTGTCAAGGTTCCCTCGATGTTAATCAGATCATCAGTTTGGTAAGTATTAGAATTTAAGGATAAATTTAGGTTACTAGGTGCTTGATTTTGAACAGAAAAACTTTGCTTTATCCAAGCACTAAATGTTCCTTGATAATCTTGCGCTCTGCCCCAAATATTATAATTCCCCAACCCGTAATTATCTAAGTCTAACTGATAACTAAAATCGCCATTGTCAGCAAAGGTTTCTACATCAGAAAGATTCATCCACGTTTGATTGGGAAGTTGTAAATAGAAATCAACTTTTTCTAAATCATGACTGCCATCGGCATCATTGGCGATTCCTGATAAAGTAAGGGTTTGTGAGGGATGATAATTGTCTGAATCTAATTCCAAGGTCAGACTATCAGGGGCTTGATTAGTCAGATTAAATGTCGTCCAAAATCTCTCACCCTTTAGTCCTTGGTGATCAAATACTTCTCCCCAAATCCCATAGTTTCCTAGACCATATCCTTGTAAATTGAGTGCTTGACTAAAATGTCCATTACTATCAAATTCAGTAATAGGATCTAAGGTAGTCCAAGTTCCGTTAGGATTATATAAGTAGAGAGCCACAGAGGATAAATCTTCGGTTCCATCGGCATCATTGGCGATTCCTGATAAAGTAAGGGTTTGTAAGGGATGATAATTGTCTGAATCTAATTCCAAGGTCAGACTATCAGGGGCTTGATTGTTGATGCTAAAGCTAGTAGAAAACCATTGACTTTGTAATCCTTGGTGATCGGTCGCTCGAATCCGAAAAACATAAGTTCCACTAGCATATCCTTCTAAGTTTAGTTCTTGCTCAAAGTTTCCTTCATTATCAAAATCAGTAATTTGCTCAAGTGCTACTAGAGCTTGATTAGGATATTGTAAGTAGATTTCGACAAAGGATAAATCTGCTGCTCCATTTGGATCGAGAATGTTTCCTTGAAGGATTAAATCATCTTTCGGATGATAAATTTTATCTGGTTTATCAAGGTTTAAAGTAATATCACTAGGAGCATCGCTAACAAAGATAAAGGAAGCATCCTCAAGGGTGAGATCCTCAGCCACGTTTTCAATAATACCAATCAGTTCCCGACGGGCCGTGACACCTGGATCGTACATTAATGCTGCATTGATTAGTCCTTGAGAAGTGGTGTACAAGTCAAGGTAATAAAACTCCTTTGGACCATGTAATTGAATGAAGTCTTGATCAGCATTAAAGTCGGTAATGAGGGCAAAATCATCTTCCCCAAGGGAAACTGGATCACCATCGTCATAATAGACTCCTATTTCATCTCCTAAGATAAAGCGATCGCTTCCTAACCCTCCCATTAACACATCTTTTTCATCAGTTTCCTCTGAGTTTGAATTCGTCCCTGCTAAAATGTCGTTCCCTTCACCTCCATTAAGGGTGTCATATCCTTCTCCCCCAGAAATGATGTCATCATTATCTCCACCTTCTAGACTATCGTCTCCAGTTCCCCCTAAGATGGTGTCAACTCCAGTTCCCCCTGAGATGGTGTCGTCTCCCCGTCCTCCACTGAGGTTATCATTACCACTATCTCCAGCAATCACATCATTACCAGGGTCTCCTGTGATCACGTCATCATTATCTCCACCTTCAAGATGATCGTTTCCCCATCCTCCACTGAGGTTATCATTACCACTATCTCCGGCAATCACATCGTTACCACTGTCTCCTGTGATCACGTCATCATTATCTCCACCTTCAAGATGATCGTTTCCTTCTCCTCCATCAATAGTGTCAACTCCAGTTCCCCCTGAGATGGTGTCGTCTTCCCATCCTCCACTGAGACTATCATTACCACTATCTCCAGCAATCACATCATTACCACCGTCTCCTCTGATCAGATCATCATCTTCTCCCCCTGAGATGGTGTCGTCTTCCCATCCTCCACTGAGACTATCATTACCACTATCTCCGGCAATCACATCGTTACCATCGTCTCCTGTGATCACGTCATCATTATCTCCACCTTCAAGATGATCGTTTCCTTCTCCTCCATCAATAGTGTCAACTCCAGTTCCCCCTGAGATGGTGTCGTCTCCCCATACTCCAGTGAGGTAATCATTGCCACTATCTCCGGCAATCACATCGTTACCATCGTCTCCTGTGATCACGTCATCATTATCTCCACCTTCAAGATGATCGTCTCCCCATCCTCCAGCAATGGTGTCAACTCCAGTTCCCCCTGAGACGGTGTCGTCTCCTAAACCACCACTAAGGTTATCATTGCCACTATCACCGACAATGTCATCGTTACCATCATCTCCTGTAATCACGTCATCATCTTCTCCCCCTTGAAGACTATCGTTTCCTTCTCCTCCAGCAATAGTGTCTTCTCCTTGACCGCCAAAAATTGTATCATCATCTCCTAAACCAGAGAGATCATCATTGCCTTCATAACCATAAATAATATCTCTGTTATCAGTCCCCACTAAAAGATCATCATTGCTAGTTCCTTCAATAACATTAGGAGGAAAAATCGGATTCACGATCAAATTGGGGCCTGATATAATCGTCACACCAGTATTAGGGGGATTATAAATATCAATAATCGGGGTAAAGATTGGGTCTAATATATCTGATATAATCGTAACGCCACCAGATCCGCCTCCTGTGTAATAGGTTCCAGGTTCTAAGGCTTCCAAAGGTCTGAAAACCCTATTGTAGAGAACCGCATAATCATTTTCTTCATAAACAAAAGAAGAATCAGTTAATTTTAAATCTGCAGAAACATCTTCTAAAATAGCAATTAATTCACCTCTCTCTGCCACTCCTAGGTCATAAACAATGTCTGCTTTAACTGTGCCATCACTGGTAGTATAGAAATGTGAACTACCAACACCGAATCAAAGATTACGGTGTGGGCTTCCTACCCAATAAACTGCTCTCTATGACCCGAAGGTATAGCGAGCCTTACGTTCAGGCGATAGGCTTTACCCCGCGTTCCGCCGGTCAAAAG
>JASJDD010000052.1 GCA_030065735.1 Crocosphaera sp. | reverse complement strand
AACATAAAGATAATCAATGGTATATTCATTTATCCACTTATGTACAAGCGGTTCCTTATATTTCTCATCACAGAAATGGTTGTTTAGGCATTGACTTAAATGCTGAATCCATTGACCTTGTTTATGTAAAAAGGGATGGAAATCTACATCAAATTGAGGGAAAGAAAACTTTATTTTCTTGGGAAATTCCTACTGGAAATACAGGACAAGTTGAAGCTAATTTAAGGGATATTATAGCTGAAATTATCAGAATAGCTGAGAGTTATCAATGTTCCATTGCTTGTGAAGATTTAGATTTTAGTAAAAAGAAAGCAACTTTAAGACATTCCTCTACGATTATATTTCTTAGAGGCATTGCATCATGCAGTTTCCCGAACTAGAAGGGGGAAATCTTCCCCTAGACAGGGAAGGAAAGTTAAATCTGCTTCAAAACCAGTAGTTTTTTCAAACAGTAAAATCCATGGGGAGTCACCGATGCCCCAAAACTGTTAGTCTAATAAGACATTGTTAGATATTAATAGGTTTTTAGTAGGTGGAAAACAGAAAGGATACATTGTTAGCGATTCAGTACTTGCAAGAATACATTTGTATTTATGGGCGCGTCGTACTATGGCCATATCTCCACCAAAAAACCCTAAGCCACAGGTTAAGTTACGCTAACTTATCTGCCCATCTTGTGGTTTCTGGTAAGCGATATTTGGTTAAACAAGCCATTACATAATCGAGAGCGACAGGTAAACTAATTTTATGACCAATAGATACATAAATGGGCTTAACTTTTGTTCTTGATCTTAACACGGCTCCAATGACTTCTTGTTTGTCAATTAAGGGTTTCCAACTACCTTTTTCTAAGGGAATTTCTTCATGTTTTCCAATTAATAAAGATTTAGCAACCCCAATGGTTGGAATATCGATTAAAATCCCTAAATGAGAAGCAATACCCAAGCGTCTAGGATGAGCTATTCCTTGCCCATCACAGAAAATGATATCAGGAATAATGGTCAATTTTTCTATAGCTTTTAATAAAGCTGGAATTTCTCGAAATGATAAGAAACCTGGAATATAAGGGAAGGTTGTAGGAATTAAAGCGGTTTGACTTTCCACTAATTCTAAACTAGGGAATTTTAAAACTGCGATCGCAGCTTTTGTCATTTTGTAGTTATCTTGAAACCCTACATCAACTCCGGCTACATAATTCACTGTTGATATGTGATCTTCTCTAATAACTTGATCCCGAAGCTCATTTTGAATTTTTCTAGCTTCTTGAGTGGATTTCGGAGAGATGAAAATAGATGAAAGTTCTAGCATCAAGAGAAAGTCGAAATTACTACTATCAAAAAGTCATGCTAAAAGCTCAAAAACTGGTGTTTTAATGTACTTTAGCTTATTATTGAATTACTATATTATGATTTGAGTTAGTTTGAATTTCTTTTAATCCCAAGGTCATCGGTTTACCATTATAATTTTTTAGAGGAACCACATCACAAACTAATACATATCTTTTTTTTCTATCATGTTGTTGCCATCCTTTATGAGCCAACTGTTGATTTGATAGAATTAGTGTACCTGCTTTTCCAAAAAAAGAAATCGCTTTTTTGTTACTATAGAAAAAACTCATATCTCCTCGAGGATAAGAGTCATCTCCAGTCAAAAATATACTCAAACGATTATAAAGATGGTTAAAAATATGTCGATATTTATGATTATGAGAACCAGGTACAATAGTATAAGGACCATCTCCATATTCATCGACATCAGTTAAATAAATGAAGGCTTTATATAATTCTCCTAAACCATCAGTATGAAATCCACGTTTTGTTTTTGTATCCAAGTTATCAACTTGTAACCTTAAACTTTTTACCTTCATAGGATAACCAATTCTTTCTTCAAAGAGTTTTTCTATAATTCCATTATGAAAGAATTGATTGAGAGCATTATCTATTTCTTGTATATTAGTGATTACTTGAACTTTTGTATCTATTTTCTGAACATCTTTACGACAAATTAAATAACAATTTCCGTCAATAACATAACTCTCATCTTTCAAGTATAGGTTAGCTAAGCTGATTAGACGATTACATTCTTCTTGAGGCCAGAAGTTATTGATTAGTTCATAACCTTGAAGAGTAAAGTGATTTTGAGGGTGAGACGTAAACCGACTATGTGAGACAATGATTTGTCGCAGTTCCTGTTTCAATGGATTGATTTTTGCTTCAATTTTTCTTTTGAGTTGTTTGATGTTTTCTAGCATTTTTTACTCAAGTATTTTTGTTAAGACTATAGCATATATTCACGAATCTTATAATATTTTTTTAGCAATAATACGAATCCATTGCCCTTGTTGATTACCATGCCAGTAATTAGTGTAGTGAAAACTTTTTTTATTTTTACTATCAGATTCTAATAATTTTCTTCTAAGATTTTCTATTTTTTTTGTCACTTTTTTAGAGAGTTTGTCCAAAAAAACGTTTGAAAAGACTCTCTCTTTAATAGGTTCCAAAAGTTTATCAATTTTAATTTCTTTTGAACTTTTCCCATACAGTTTTTTGACATGATTAACATTTTTTCCACAAGTAGCAAGGTTGACAATCTCAAATCCATTATTTTTTAAAAGCTTTTCAATACTTTTAGGGGAATAATAATAAAGATGTCCTAATTTTCTAGCTCCAGGACAAAGAAAGTCCTTGAGTCTTCTATACTCATTGGGGACTTCCATGAAGAGAATACCGTCTTTTACTAGACTAATCCTAATTTGTTCGAGATGAGTTACTGGATCAGCTATATGCTCGAATACATGAGAGGAACCAATAAAATGATAAGTATTTTGCTCTAACTCCTCACCAGGAAACATATCATGTTTGATTTTTCTTTGAGTTTTAGATATTCTTTGATTGGCTAATTCTGCCATCTTCATATCAGGTTCATAACCCCATACATCAAATCCATACTGCTCTAACAATAATAATAATGAACCATCAGAGCAACCTATCTCTAATGCTTTTCCTAAATTCCCATTTTCAGGAAGGAACTGGCGTATAAACTCAAACTGTGCCAATGCTCTTAACTCACCGAGAGATAAACGTTTATCTATTGCGCTCTTGGTAATAGTCTTTATATAAAACCCAGACTCATAAAATTCTAATAATTCTTGGGATGTTGGAAGCGGATATGTCATAGCGAACTTGCATTTCCTACATCGATAAACTTTTGATTTAGTAAACGATGGATTGATATCTATATTTCTGAGAGATTTTTGTCCACATATTAAGCATTTCATAATTTTTTATTCAAGAAAGTTTGAAAGGAAAAGGGAATAAATTAGAGATAATGAAAATTCTTGATTATTATTATAACCTTTTTCATTAATTTACAATATCTCGGTTAGATTATGGCATATATTTACTCACATCTTGCGTAAGAACAAAGATAATTGATAAGATTATGAATTTTTATGTAAATAACTATATCTATATATTTGTGGTAGTTTTCCCATCAAAGCCTTACAGTAGTTTATATCTTCATCTGACAATTCTTCTAAGTACGAACCAATTTTAGCATTCCTGACTTTCAGCGAGTTTCTATCAGTATCCAAAAATTTCATTCCTTCAATTTGACCTTGAAGTTCCATTTTTCTCATATTATCTGCTTCACTCAACTGATAAACATTTTTAATCAAATCGTAATCAATTTTCTTTAATTCGATAAACTCAATAATCTTTTGCAAAGTATCCACACCATTTATAACCAAATCTTCGTATTTAATCATTAAAAACTGTTTAGGAATCCAACGGTTACGATTCCATATTTGATAAAAACGAATAATACGTTCAAATCCGTATAATGGATGACGAACAAATTCAGTTAAAGAAGTTACTTGAATGGGACAATCTTTAACTCTGTTTTTTATTTGGTAATAATGAGATACAACGACATCACGAGGATCTCTAACCAATAAAATTACTTTATTATTTAGATATTTTAAACGTCCTCCATAGATAAACAATCTTTCAATATCGCAATTTTTTCCTTGTTCATTTGTTAACATACTATCTTCATGAGTTTCAATTATTCTTGGCAATTGATGATATTTTTTAGTAAGTTTATTGAGATGAACAGTAGACTTTTCTAATTCAATATCATAAGCTTTGATAAGCATTTCAGATAACATAAAACATAACCAAGTTCTACCAGATTTTGGAAAGGATACTAAATAAGTCACATTACTATTTGATTGACGCATTTCTTGCCAATCATTAATAGCATACTTCAGCCATTTTTTTTGATAATCTAACATAACTTAATTTTTCAAGATCATTCTTCACGTTTTTGCTATTATTTTTTGCACTCTACATAAAGAGACATCCAAGGCTTAGTTGTATCAAAAAATTTTGTATCTATTAGCCTTAGTTTTGATGATTTTTATATTAAGGGGTGATAATACACTATTGGTTAAATTTAGAATTTTTTGCTTGATTATCATGAGCTTTATTCTCTTTTTCAATTGTTATGATTGTTCAGATATTTTTGAAATTTTACTATACAAGACTTGGTAGTAAAGTATTATTAATTGTGGTATCTTTTATGTTTTAACTGTCCAATTCCCATATATTTGAGTCGGTGCTGCACAAAAGTGATTGCCATTAACTTGTAGTTTAAAGGCATTATTATATCTACATAATATTTTTCCATTATCTTTTGTAGTAATAGCTACTGTGATTAAGTAAAACCCTGGACTTAAATTTATTTTACCTAAATCCACAGATATCTTCATCTTAGTATTTGAATTAGTAAAATGGGTTTGATTAAAGTAGGAATTACAATAAGCCACAGGCTGCAATTCTTGACTAACAATATTAATAACAACGTCAAAAATTTCTATTTTTGGATCAACAGAGACTTCTATGTGCATTGAAGCTTTATCCAGATAGTTAATGGTGTCTATTTCCATTTTCCCATTACTTTCTAAGTCGATAGAATGAATGGTGGCTTCCCCACTACCACTAATTAAAACTTCTTCCGATTCAAAATAAGAATAAAATTGATTAATTCCTGTAGCTACATCTCGCCCTTGAAACACAGATTTTCCATGATCCATAACCAGTATATCAGAACAAACTCTTGCAATTTGAGGCATGGAATGAGAGACAAGGACAACTGCTGCGTTTTCCATCATTCTATAAATGCTATTAAAACACTTAGCCCGAAAGCCTACATCTCCCACTGCTAAAACTTCATCTAATAAAAGAACATCCGGTTCCATTTGGGCTGCTACAGCAAACCCTAACCGAACTTTCATCCCTGAACTATAATTAACCACTGGTGTATCAATAAAGTCTTCTAACTCAGAAAAATCAATAATAGCGTCTAGTTTTTTATCAATTTGTGCTTTAGTAAATCCTAAAACAGCTCCTCGACTATAAATATTTTCTCTCCCTGTCAAAATTGAATTAAATCCAGCACTTAGTTCAATTAATGCTCCTATTCGTCCCTGCAGTTCAATTCTTCCTTTATCGGGTTTTATCAACCCATTGAGTATTTTTAAGAGGGTACTTTTTCCGGCTCCATTGGGTCCAATTAGTCCCAAACACTCCCCTCGACGTAACTCAAAGGAAATATCATTGACTGACCAAAACTCATCTTTTCTTAGTTGATGTTCATACTTACGAGCTGCCACTTCTGACATGATATCCTGAACACCATACCAAAGAGAGCGTTTCAGATCACGACAAAATTTTTTTGAGACATTATTAACCTTAACTAGCACTTCATCAGCCATATAATTTAAAATCTCCTTATCAATAAATTGTCGGATTCAAAAGTAGAGTGCTGTTTACCTCAAATTGGTAATTTTACTAAACAACGTGAGCATTGAGCCAACAAGGCTTGCTGAGTCTTCTTTAACAAAATATCACAAACTCACAAAAATGGGTAATTGATACCAAATCCTGTTGTCAAACCCATCTTATCTTCTAGAAGAGGCAGAAGGCAGGAGGCAGGAGGGTTTTCAAGTGTTAACCTATCAAGTAAGGGGGTATCTAAAGCGGATTTGGTATGAACAGAATTTTTTGCGTAGTCCCCATATTCAATCTTTGATTTAGTTGGCGGATTGTTCAAGAAGACAGAACTCAGAATATTTTATATTCCAGTAAAATAATGAATGAAAAAGAATTATAGGGCGGTGAGGATGTCAAAAAAAAACAGGTGGTAACCGCAATCGAACCACCTGAAATTATTTGGAATTAAGTGGGTATTATCCGAGTAAAAGCTTACTTAATTTCTTCGGTGTCAGGACCAGGACAGGTAATAACAATGTTATCGTTAGCAGTGGTACCTGCATCGGCAGGGGTATGGGTAGCAGCATCTAAAACATACTTAGCGTCTTTCATTGCTTGAGTGTTAGCTGCACGGCAAACCACAGAGGAAAAGATGCGATTAGCTGGGTCGTAAGCAATACCAGAGATATAGTCACGAGTACCATTTTGACCATTAGCAGCAGCACCAATTCCAGCAGCATCTGCTGTTCCATTATCATCAGTATCGGTTGCACCGTTAGCAATTTGAACACCCGCAGCAGGAACATCGATTACGTAGAATTTCTCGTTACCCACAGGAACTTCTAATTCGAGGAGACTGTCAGCAAATTGGCCTCTTTCAGCGAAGATAGTTTGTTGAGCGCGGTTCATTGCACCGAGGGTACTCTTAGCTTCAGACTCACGCGCTTTACCAACTTGACCTAAGAGGTTGGGAAGAGCAATGGCGGCTAATACCCCGATGATGATGACTACAACTAATAATTCGATTAAGGTGAAACCTTTGTTACCTTTTTTGTTAGCGAGGGTTTTGATGAGGTTAGCTTTGAAAGTGTTATTCATTGGTTTAATGTTCCTTTTTGGTAGAGGTTAGTGTTTTTTCGCTTCTAGAAGGAACATACCCACATTGATCAAATTTCATATCACTTTTGAAAAATTTTTTTTGATTTTTTGATCAGAACGGCTAAAAAGTTGATGGTAGAAAGGTTTGGGGTATTGGGTGTTCGGTGTTGGGAATGGGGGATGTTTTCAATAAGTACCTGGACAAAAATAAACGTTACAGTTGAGATGAGGCAGGAGGCAGGGGGCAGGAGTAAGGTTAAACCTTTGTTTATATAAGTTTATTGGGAAGAAAAACCTGCGGAATCACCGAGCCATTTCCGCTCTCGAAACCTACTAATTGTTAGTAGATTTTGTTACAGGTTATCAGGAAAAAAGTAGGTGCTCCAACGTTCCCACAAACTCAGGATAAGAAATAGCGGCCGCTTCGGCACCAGAAATGATGGTTTTTCCTTTTGCTCGTAAAGCTGCGATCGCTAAACTCATGGCAATACGATGATCGCTACAACTATCAACGTCAGCACCGTTTAAGGGGGTTCCTCCTGTAATTTCCAATCCGTCGGGCAATTCGCTAATCTTAGCTCCCATTTTACTTAATTGTGAGGCGATCACCGCTAGGCGATCGCTTTCTTTAACCCTTAATTCGGCTGCATCTTTAATAATGGTTTTCCCTTGAGCAAAAATAGCAGCAACGGCCAAGATCGGTATTTCGTCAATGAGACGGGGAATTATCTCCCCTTCAATGGTACAAGCTTTTAAAGGAGAAGATTTCACCCGTAAATCGGCCACTGGTTCCCCTGTGATCACCCGTTCATTTTCTAGGGTAATATCTGCCTCCATCATCTTTAAAGCTTCTAAGATACCGGTTCTGGTGCGGTTAATACCCACATTTTCGATCAATAATTCTGATCCCTGAACAATGGACGCTGCCACTAACCAAAAAGCGGCCGAACTAATGTCCCCTGGAACAATCACCTTTTGACCCGTTAGCTTGGGATGACCTGTTATGGTAACACTATTGGTTTTAGACTCAATTTCTAAGGTTGCGCCGAAGGCTTGTAACATCCGTTCGCTGTGATCACGAGATAAGGCGGGTTCGGTTACGGTGGTTTGTCCGTCTGTCATCAACCCGGCTAATAAGATACAAGATTTAACCTGTGCTGAGGCGATGGGAGAATGGTAATGGATGGGTTTGAGGGTTTGTCCTTGGATTGCTAAAGGGGCTAAACTGTTGTGTTTGCGTCCCCAGATCTGCGCTCCCATTGCTTGTAGGGGTTTGATGACACGGGACATGGGACGCGATCGCAAAGAAGCATCCCCTGTAACACAGAAAAGGCGATCGGGATGAGACGCTAATAAGCCCAACATCAAGCGCATGGTAGTGCCAGAATTCCCTGCATTGAGAACGTCTGAGGGTTCTTGTAACTGTCCTAACCCAATTCCTTGTACGGTGACTTTTTGACTGTTTAAGGGGGATATTTCTGCCCCCATGGCCCGGAAACATTCGGCGGTACTGCGGGGATCTTCTCCTAATAATAACCCTTCGATAATGGTTTCTCCTTCGGCGATCGCTCCTAACATTAAAGCGCGATGAGAGATAGATTTATCCCCAGGTATTTCTAGGGTTCCTTGTAGGGATAATCCTGTATTGGGAGGCGTTATAGTTAAAAGTTGCTGATTTTCTACGCTTTGGAGGTTAATAATGGACTTAGACATAGGTTAGGACTCAGGAGTTAGCCGTCAGTGTTGAAGGATGCTGACATAGGTATTTTACCGAATAAAGAATCAAGATAAAATAAGTAGTTGGACACAATTAAAGTTAACAGTGAGGGAAGGCAAGAGGCACTCATGCAACAGTAAAGGGTTTCACTCTTTATATAGAGTCGTTTATTTATGTCCGACCACTTAAAAGTAGTCTCCTTTTAACCATGTTTCTAAGATTGGTAATCCTAAGTAATTCTCTGATTCATGTTGACTTATTGGATCTACAGCAAACACTTTAACCCCTTTCATTGTGGAGCCATTATTAGGCTGAAAATTATATCGCTTAGCTCCTATTAATAAAAATAAGTCTTTATTTTTATTAATAGTAAGAGGGGAGAAAAAATCTAAACTAAGTAACTTAGGTTCTAACTTTCCTCGATATCCTCTTGCTGGTCTAAACCCTAATTCATAAACTCCAGGAACTTGTGAGAATTCTGATAACGAAAAGTCAGGATAGATATTTTTATTTAAGAGAGTAAAGCCTTCTAAGAATAGTAAAAACACTCATACAAAACGTTACTTATCCCGTCGAAGATTCGAGAAAATGTTAGGGGTTGCCCCGACAGAAAACAGCAGTGGATGAACCGACCTAAATTACAAGGAACACCCTACAGATTGTTAACGATGAAAACAGCTAGTCATGCAGCTAGATTACTTTTCAAAAGACTGGTTGACGAGTTAACATAAAATTAGTTATCATAAACATGAATAAAAAACAATTGATAGGGTAAATGTACCTATCAATTGTTTTTTTGCGGGATAGTTTACTGCAAGAAGGAAGACTATCCGAAGCCATGCAAGGATAACGGAATACAAGATGCACAATTTTCTGCCAATTGCTTATTTTGAGAACCAATTTGTCCCCTTTGAAAATGCTAAAATTTCGATAGCAACCCATGCTCTACATTATGGGACAGCAGCTTTTGGTGGAATGCGTGGAATTCCTAATCCGGAAAACCCTCAACAAATCTTATTATTTCGTTTAGATCGTCATTGTCAGCGTTTATGTCAAAGTGCCAAGTTTCTCAATTATGAATTATCTCCGGAGAAACTAGAACAAATTATTATCGATTTTGTTAAGAAAAATAAGCCGGATAAGTCCTTTTATATTCGTCCATTAGTATATAGTTCCGGACTGGGAATTGCCCCTAGACTTCACAATATTGAAAAGAACTTTTTTGTCTATGGGTTAGAAATGGGGGACTATCTTTCCCCTGATGGGATTAGTTGTCGTATTAGTTCTTGGACTCGTCAAGAAGACAGAAGTTTCCCCTTAAGAGGTAAAATTAGTGCTGCTTATATCACCTCTGCTTTAGCCAAAACAGAAGCGGTAGAATCGGGGTTTGATGAAGCCATTTTAATGAACTCTCAAGGGAAGGTTTGTGAAGCGACGGGGATGAATATTTTTATTATTAGGAACGGTACTTTAATCACGCCAGGATTTGAACAAGATATCCTAGAAGGAATTACCAGAGATAGTGTTTTAACCATAGCTAAAAGTTTAGGTATTCCTACGATTGAAAGACCCATTGATAAGTCAGAATTGTTTATTGCTGATGAAGTATTTTTATGCGGAACCGCAGCAAAAATAGCTCCCGTTAAACAAATTGAAACCTTTAATCTTTCTTCTCATCGTCCCATTACTGAGAAGTTGAAAGATAAGTTATTTGCCATCACTGAAAATAAAGATTTCGATTATAAGGACTGGATATCTGTTATTCCTTTAGAATAAAATGGTTAAAAAACGTTTCTAACTCAACAACTACCGAAAACGGATAAGATAAGTTTTGTTTAATCACTCCTTCTTCATTCAAAATCGGGATAATGATGCGAATTGTTTTCATAAAATCTAGAACCATAAGTCAGAAATTAAGTCGTAATGACCAGCCTGTTCAGAAGGATAGTCTCCGGCTTCAATTTTTTCAATGATTTTAGGTAAAGCTTTGATAAATGCTGGACTCCGATCTTTAGGATGTAAAGTCCAGGCTTTAGGATTCATTAAAGTTCCTCTAAAATACTTAGTTTTCTCTAATTTTTTCGATACCATAATTTCCCAAGAATCTAATTTTCCCTTACCCGTAATCTGATTGAGAACATTTTTTAGGGGTACTGACAATTGATTCATAAACTTCTGCTGATAAGAACGCCAAAGAATCGGTAAAGGCAGTAAGAGATCGAAATGTTGACAATTAACTAAATACACTCGACTTCCAAAAAATTGAGATTTGTAAAATTTGTCCGATTCTTTTTCGTATGGCCTGCTTTGGTAAATAGTTCCATCTTCCGTTGGCGGCCCTGTTAACGGCCTGATAAACATCATCTCAGGATACTCCTGCATTAGTTCAACGCCATCTGTAATCCAATCGTAATCTGGTTGTTGGTGTAGTAACATATCACTGTCGAAGTGAAGCATATAGTCGCTTTTGCATTCTTCGATCGTAAAAATCGACCCTAAGATTGGATACCCTTTATAGTTGTGGGTGCAGCGAATCGAGCTACCAAAGTGCTTGCGGTAAACTTGCTGGCGATAGTTTGGATCATAATTAATATCGACAATCCTATCAACAATATTAGCCTTGAGTAGCTGTTGCGTACATTCTTGAAGTTTCTGCATGGTTCCGATTCCAGGACGACCCACTTTATCCCCAGTCAAGGGGGCAGTATCAATGGCTAAAACCTTCTCCTCAAAGGGAAAATGGTTCATTCTGACTAAGTGAGGAATGGTGTGCATCATAAAAGAAACATCTGTACGAGCGACGAAAATCCATAGGGAACAGCTTGGCAGTGCCATCTAGATTGCCTCTTGTTATTGAAATATTTTCTTTAAAACAGATTAGATTATACTAGAAAGTCGAGGAACTTTATCTAAAATTTAAGCCCCATGACATCTCAAGTAGAACGAATGCGTCAATATTTTAGAGATATTAAAAATAATCTAGCTAACAACTACTATCAATTTCGGATTAACACTGATCAAGATCCCTATCAAATACGTTTTCGGAAAAAGCCTTTTCGCATCTTGTTCATCTTGAGTCACATGAGATCTGGATCTTCTTTACTCACTCATTTACTAAATTCTAATCCTGAAATTATTGGTTATGGAGAAACTCATATTAATTATTCCTCGGAGTTAGATTTTAAAAACTTAATGTTTAAGGTTTACTGGACTATCAAAGACTATCAAATGAACCATAAATATTTGTTAGATAAAGTTTTACATAACCATAAATTTTTAGCCGATAATTTTTTAATTTCTGATCAGGTCTATAGTATATTTCTAATTAGAGATCCCCAAAGAACCCTAGCAAGTATCTTGGAAATAAAACCTCACTGGAGTGAAGAAAAAGCCCTAAATTACTATCAAGAACGCTTAGGGATACTAGAAAGCTATGCAAAATTAATTAACAACAAAAAACAAAGCTTTTTTATTACCCACGAGCAACTTATCAATCAGAGTGATTTAGTTTTTAATGGCTTAAAAAAATTTTTAGAGACCCAAGAAAGTTTTTCAGAACAATATGAAACATTAAGAACAACTGGGATGAGAGGTATTGGGGATTCGTCAGAAAATATTAAAGCTGGCTATATCATTAGAAATCGAAGACAACTAAACGCAAAATTTTCTGGTGAATTAGTTGACAAAGCAACTCATGCCTTTAGACAATGCTTGACTACACTATCTACCCATTGCAGCACAATTGAAACTCTGGGAGAATTTTAAGATTTAGTTTTTCATAATTTAAACAATATCAGTAATGCCACAATAAAGGTTACAAATGTTCCTATGGATTTAATTTGTAGCTTACTCAAAGGTAGTCTCTTATCCAAGCCTAAATATCCTAAAGCAACATAGCTAAATATAGCAACCACTGCAGCAACAGCGATTCTCAGTATGCGACTTCGATAAACCACAAAGATCAGACTTACCCAAGTTATTAAATCATAACTATCATTAGTATTTATAGGAATAGAAATCGTCTCCCAAGTATTGCCACCATCGGTGGATTTATAAATTGCTGTGCTAGTTGCTCCAGAACCATAGAGGGTATTATCCTCAGCATAAGATGGCGAAAACTGTATGGCTTTCCCCGCATAAGGAACATTATTCATTCTTGCAAAAGTAATTGAATTATCCCCAATTTTCCCAAAGGTTTGACCGCCATCAACAGTTTTAAATAATCCCTTTCCCCTTAGACTTAGTACAAAGGTTTGGTCATTTTCATAGTTTGGGGAAATGGCTAAAGCTTCAACATATTCATCATCTCCATAGCTTTTTTCTGTCAACTTAACCCAGGTTTGTCCTGCATCTTTTGTTACATAAACCCCTTGCTCCGTCCCAGCTATTACGGTGCGATCGCTTTGATAATTGGGTGATATGGCCAACTTCAGATAATAGAGATCTTCTAAGGGGGTTTTTTCAGTTGTCGCTTGCCATGTCTTACCCCCATCTGTCGTCTTATAAATTCCTTTCATCCCCGAAGCATAGAGGGTTTTGTCAGCAGCAAAATTAGGGGATATCACCATAGCTAGGGGTTCGTTAATCTTATCACTCTCAATGGCTGACATAATAGAAAAGTTTTGACCACCATCCGTTGAGCGCATGATTAAACCATACATTGTAGCGACATAAACAGTGCTATCTTCGCCAAAATTAGGGGAAGGAACAATGTTAAATCCTCGAAGTGATTGACCTTTTGCACTCGGAAGACCAACAATTTGCCAATTCTCACCTCGATTAGTAGACCTTAAAAAGTTATCCCAAAGAACAGTGGCAAAAATATTGCCATCAGATTCATAGCTAGGAGAAAAAGCGATATCAAAAAAGCGGCGAGGATCTTGTCCAGTAAAGTCGAATTCTCCCGTGAAGCGAGGGGGTTCTAACCCTTTATTAATGGTTTTCCAAGTATTTCCACCATCTGAGCTAAGATAAGCATTGCCAACATAGGTTACAACCCCTAGGGTCGCGTCATTCTTATAGTTAGGAGAGATCCCTAAACTGGCAACTATCCCTGCTGAAAGGGTTTCTATTTCTTGCCAAGTTTCACCCCTATTCTCAGATTTGAACAACCCATTGAAACCGCCGACAAACATCACCCCATCTTGGCTGAAGGAAGGGGAAATACCTAGCTTATAAAAATGGGGAACTTTGAATTGATCAGCTTGATGATCTTTGGTTAAACCTTGATTGATTTTTGCCCAAGTTTTTCCTTCATCCTCAGATTCAAATACTCCTGTATCTTTAGTAGAGACGAAAATCTTTAAGTTATTATTTTCTCCCGATTTGATAACAATATCCCTAATATTATTGTCTAAATTTCCTTGACTTATATTAGTAAAAGATTTACCAAGGTCAACGCTCTTAAAAATACCTTGATCAGTTCCAATAAGAATCATTTGATCGGTGGCAAAATTGGGAGAAATTGCCACAGCATTGATTGCTCCACTGTCTTGGGGTTTTCCCATAAGCTGCCAATTTTGTCCCTTGTCTGAGGACAGGTGTAAATTGCCTTGATTGTCCCCTAAGATAATTTGACTATCGTTATTGGGAAAAAAAGCCATAGCAGTAACTTTGGTTTTGCCATCGATAACAGAAGTCCAACTTTTACCCCCGTCGTCTGTTTTGTATAACCCTCCCTCAGTTCCCTCTGCTAAAACTAAGTCAGGATCGTTGGGTGAAATAGCCACTGATTCAATTTTGAGTGTCTCTAATCCTTGATTGACTTTTTCCCAAGACAATCCTCCATCTTGAGACTTATATATTCCCTCACCATCGGAAGATAAAAATAGGATATCTTTACTTTGAGCAAACATATCTAGGCCGGAGAGATCATATGGAGTTAGATTATCTATTCCGTTGGTGATTCTTTGCCAACTCTCTCCCCCATCAACTGACTTAAAAAGATTATTTCTCACAATAATCCAGATAGTTTTATCTTGATCATAAGTTGGGGATAATTCTATTTGCTCGACTACATCGTGAGGTCTATGGGATGTGGCCGGCTGGATTCCCACGGCCAAAAGAATTATACTTAAAACAATTAAAAAGATAACTTTTCTTAAGTTAACTAAAAGCTGACTCATATTGCTTCTCAATTTGACCTAGTTAGGATACGAAATTAATTCCTAGAATTCGTTAAAAATGCGGGGGATTATCCAGCAGTTGGCAACATTCTAACACAGCCTGACGAACCATAATTTCTGTTTCTTGATTTAACATGAGGCGGAAATATCCCCGAAGTTGCTTTGTTTGAATTGGCGTTAACTGTTTTTTTTCTATAAGATTAGATAGATTTTCCACAGCAATTAATCGTTTTAACTCTTTGGTATCTGTTAGGTGTGATACCCATTCTTGATATTGATTTTCCTGTTTTTTTCTCGGTGTATCGAATAATTGCCAACTCAGTAAACCTAACGTTAAGAAAGTGCCTAACCCTTGTAAAATTAATCCGGTGGCTAACCAGCGATTTTGAGCATGAGACCAAATATACAGCGCGATATAACTACTAATGGCTCCAAAACCCCCACTTACCACTGCGATGGCCAATTTACCTTGAAAACTTTGGGAAAATTCATAAAAATATAGCCAGCGACTTCGCCACTTAGTGGTCTGAACCCAATAAACCAAACCCATCAACCCGATACCGATTAAGGTAGCACCGACCAGTTTGGGGTCCCAAGCCAACATCAGGGTTACTCCCATCGATCCCGACAACCACAGTACCATTTTCCGTCGTCTCTTGTGCTTTAACAAATAGCTCAGACTGTACCTGAGTTGACTCCAGGAAAGGTGGGATAATCGATCAAAAAGGGGTTTCGAGCGCAATGAAACTTGCATTACCGAGGATGCCTAAAATATAACGTATGCTGATGTTTACTATATCGCTAATCTAGTTGGATTTAACGACTTTTTTCGGAGCAACTTGATATAATTCTTTACATATAACAGTCATGTTTGCCAGTTTTGGTATTGTAGTCTCAAAACTTAGTATTATCTACAGGTTTGATAGGACTGAACAGTATCGAATGATACAAAACTAACTAAAACCTATCTTTACTATCAATGATTTGAAGAGATGTATAGATTTAAACCCCAAGGAGTCTTTCATGGCCGAAACACCCCAAGAAGTCTTGAAAATGATTCAAGAGCAAAACATTCAAATTATTGACCTCAAGTTCATTGATATGCCGGGCATTTGGCAACATTGCTCGTTCTATCATAACCAGATTGATGAGAGTTCCTTTGTCGATGGGGTTCCTTTTGACGGTTCCAGTATTCGGGGATGGAAAGCCATTAATGAATCTGATATGTCTATGGTTCCTGACCCTAAAACGGCTTGGATCGACCCTTTCTATGAAGAACCTACCCTAAGTCTTATTTGTGGCATTAAAGAGCCTCGTACGGGGGAATGGTACGATCGTGACCCTCGCACCATTGCCAACAAAGCGGTAGCGTATCTAGGAACAACAGGTATTGGGGATACTGCCTTTTTTGGTCCAGAAGCAGAGTTTTTTGTGTTTGATGACGTTCGCTTCGACCAAACTGAGAGCAAAGGTTACTATTACGTTGATAGTGTAGAAGGTCGTTGGAATACCGGTCGAGAAGAAGAAGGGGGTAATTTAGGCTATAAACCTGGTTATAAACAGGGTTATTTCCCCGTTGCTCCTACAGATACCCTTCAGGATATGCGAACGGAAATGCTGTTAACTATGGCCAAATGTGGGGTTCCCATTGAGAAGCATCACCACGAAGTGGCAACTGGGGGACAAAATGAATTAGGATTCCGTTTTGCTACCTTGGTCGAAGCGGCCGATTATTTAATGACTTACAAATATGTCATCAAAAACGTGGCCAAGAAATATGGTAAAACCGTAACATTTATGCCCAAGCCCTTATT
>JASJDD010000051.1 GCA_030065735.1 Crocosphaera sp. | reverse complement strand
CATCCTAGCATAAGGGAAATTCAAGTGTCAATGAAAAATGATTTTTCTAGTCGGGGAAGATCCGTAAGTGACTCATAATCTCGGACGGCAATTCATGAGGGGCTGGGGGGCGAATCGCATTCGCCCCCCAGCCCCGTCCCACGCTGATTTGTGGTCGTTTTTTGGGAAAATACAGCGTGGGGCTTCTTGCCGAAGAAGCTAAATGTTCTGCTAATTTAGCAGATAAAGTTGTGAGCAACGATTCAATAACCGTTGATTCTGGTTGAGGAACTGATGTTTTTACTTGAATTAATGGCATGGTTAATCCTATTGTACAGTAATTTAAAACTTCTACTTTCTAAATTCTAACCTCTCAGTTTGTTGAGAATTATCCACCATATTGCCACCCTGTACTTTCTAAGGTCAAAGCATTTCCTTCTCGGTGAATTCCAGCACCAATAACTTCACCTACATAAACGGTATGATCTCCTTTTTCTACTGAACCTACCACTTGACATTCTACATACCCTAAAGAGTCTTTAATGATAGGACATCCTGTTTTTTCTCCTTGATAAAATTCCACATCTTCAAATTTATTACCCACACGACTTTGAGGTTTAAAAAATTTGGCGGCTAAGTCTTTTTGTCCATCTTCTAAGAAACTTAGGGAAAAAACACCACTTTTTTTGAGCATTTCGTGGGAACCCGAATCTTTTTTAACACAGTTAATAACTAAGGGTGGTTGAAAAGAACCTTGCATCACCCAACTGGCAGTAAAACCATTAAGGTTTTCTCCATCTTTGACTCCACAAATGTAAATTCCGTGGGGAATTTTCAGCAGCATTGTTTTTTTTGCTTTTTCGTCTAACATAGTCATTTTTCTCCTAATTTGTTCTGCTTTTTGACCACATTTTCTACTATTTTTATGTAGTTAGAAGATGATGCCCTACTCTATAATATCAAAAAATGAATCTAATTGCACTGATTGATATTTTTTCTATTTTTAGTTAAACGGTAGACTCTAACTTATCAAATAAATCTGCTAAGATGGTATTAGAAAATAAAAAACCATCAGGATCACTCAGCATGATTCTATTGATAGTTTCATAATTATCATCAGTTATTTCAGTTATTAAATTATCATTTATGTCTTGAAACTTCACTAAACCTTTTTTATGGTAAGGCAATAAAGTTTGATAAATTTTTCTGACGTTTTTTTCTCCAAAGTTTGTGGCAATTTCTAATAAATCAATTCCTTTTTTTAACCGAAATCCTAACATTAGTGTTTCCAATAAATGATCGATTTTACCTAAATAATCAGATGATAGAAAATAACCTGTTTCTTTTAAGCTTTTTACCCATTCATAGTAATCTTTTCGAGTTCTTGGGCGGGTAAATCTTTGATTATTAGTGTAACTAGCTGCTCCCATTCCTAGCCCATAATAAGGCTTATTTTCCCAGTAAACAAGATTATGCTGACATTGATAACCTGATTTGGCATAATTAGAAATCTCATAATGTTCATACCCTGCTTCGCTTAATATTTTTGGGGCTATCTTATACATTGTTGCAGTCTTATCATCATCGGGTAAAGGAGATTTTCCTGGTTTATATTGTTTGCCAAAAGCTGTTACTGGTTCTAATACTAAATCATAACAAGAAATATGCTTTGGCTGTATTTTAATCGCTTTTTCTAAAGACAATTGCCAATCTTCTAAAGTTTGGTAAGGAAGACCAGAAATCAGGTCTAAGCTAAAATTTTTAGTATTAGTTTGATGAATAAAATTAATAGACTGTTCAATATCTTGATAGCGATGAAAACGACCAGATTTTTCTAGGAGTTCATCATTAAAAGATTGAACTCCTAAACTAAAGCGATTGATCCCTAACTTTTTATAATCAGATAATTGTTCTAAACTGAAAGTACCAGGGTCCATTTCTAGGGAGATTTCTGCATCAGAACAAATACCAAAATGCTGATCTAATCTTGCTAAAATTTTATCTAAATAACGAGGGGGTAATAAAGAGGGAGTTCCCCCGCCAAAAAAAACTGTTTTTAACGATCGATCATAACTGGGTGTAATCTTAATTTCTTCAGACAAAAAATCAACATATTCAGCAATTGAACCTGATATATTGGGATTGGTTTTATCTCCTAAAACTGAGATGGGGAAATCACAATAGTAACAACGACGACGACAAAACGGAATATGAAGATAAGCTGAGACAGGGATAAGAAGGTCCATAGATTCTTAAAAGTTGTAAAATTTTTGGATACATGACTGAACTTGTTGGAGTAACATGGTCAGCAATGGATTAAGAATCAACAATAATTAGTTAGACGAGAGGGATATAATAGATAAAATAATCTGAATCAGGTAGAAAAATATCATCATTCTTTCTTCTCAACTACCAAAATTATAGATTAAAATCAAAACTATGATTGATGCCATTATTATTCTCATATTCATCATAGCAGCCGCCGGAGTCGGCTTCGATAGCGTTGATTTGCTTCCGTTAGAAGTTCAACAACAAATCTCTAATATCGAGGCTTTACGGTGGTTAGCAGCAGGGTTTACCTCCATTTTGGGCTTAGCCTTCGGATTGGTTGCCCAAACCAGTTATCGGCGTTTAGAAAGCCGTATCAGTACCACCCCCATTGAAGTTATTTTGACACGAGCAGTAGGATTAGTGATTGGTTTACTGATTGCTAATCTGATGTTAGCCCCGATTTTTCTCCTTCCTATCCCCAAGGAGTTCGCCTTTATTAAACCCATGACAGCTATCTTAGGCAGTGTGGTGTTTTCCTTCATGGGAGTGAGTTTAGCCGATACCCATGGCCGCACTTTTTTGCGACTGATTAACCCTAGTAGCATCGAAACTTTATTAGTCGCAGAAGGAACCTTACAAGCAGCTTCAACAAAAATTGTCGATACCAGTTGTATCATTGATGGTCGTATTGAACAACTGCTTCATACCGGGTTTATCGAAGGACAAATTTTAATTCCCCAGTTTGTGCTACAAGAGTTACAACAATTGGCCGACGGCAGTAACGATCAAAAACGGGTTAGGGGACGACGGGGGTTAGATATCTTAAACCGAATGCAGGAATCTTTTCCTAAACGCATTGTGATTCATTCGGCTGACTATGAAGATATTGCCACGGTTGATGCTAAGTTAGTCCATTTAGCGCAAGAAATCAATGGAACCCTTTTGACCAATGACTACAACTTGAGTAAGGTAGCTAACTTACAAAAAGTGACCATTCTCAATGTTAATGATATTGCTCAAGCCATTCGTCCTATTTATTTACCTGGAGACACCATAGACCTGAAAATTCTTAAACTAGGCAAAGAACCCACTCAAGGAGTAGGCTATCTCGAAGATGGGACGATGGTAGTGGTTGAAGAAGGGAAAGAATACATTGGGGAAGAGTTAGGGGTTGTTGTGACTTCTGCCTTACAAACTTCTGCCGGCCGGATGATTTTTGCTAAACCTCAGTCGGTTATTGCATCTTCATAGAAATAGAGACGTTTTCTATAAACGTCTCTACTAAAATGTGATTGAGTTTTTCAACGTAATAGACTTATAGGGTTAATTCAATAACACCAGATAAGATGTTAATGTTCAGTGCATCAGGCGAAATACCTAGTAACTTGATTCCTTGATTATTCCCTAAGTCAAGAAAAGTGTTGCCATTTTGCTCAATTAACTCAAGGGACTGAGGATCGATATTTTGAAGAAGAATTGTATCTCCGGACTCGAAGTCCCTGATGCGATCGCGTCCCTCATTGGCAGTAAAGTTAAAGATATCGTTACCACTACCACCTCTGAGAATGTCGTTACCTTTACCACCAGTTAGCACATCACTACCACTCCCACCTCTGAGAGTATCTTTACCTGCACCACCTTTAAGAATGTCATCACCTGCACTCCCCGTCAAAATGTCCTTACCACCCCTACCGTAGATCACGTCATCTCCGTTAGTACCTTCAAGAATATCTTCCCCTTTAGTTCCTGTAATAGTGGTTACTTCTGTTATGGGATCATTAGAATTTGGGGGAGGTTCCGGAATTTGAGAATCGAAGGGGACAGAGTTACTAGGAACAGGAGTTTCTTCATAAACCTGAATATTAGAGAAAATACTTTCTGCTGTTGGGTTGGAGACATCATGATCATTGATAAAAACAAGCTCATTCATTTGCCCCGTATAGAACTGTCCTACTTCGATACGGTAATGTTTCCATTGTCCCACTGAGTCTTGATAATTATTAAAAGTTTGATCACCAAAACCTTGAGTCCCAAACAACTTAAACAGCTGATTGCTGTTAGTATCTTGGTTATTATCATTATCAAAAGCAATGCCGTTAATCTCACCTTGTTGAGAACTGAAAAAGTCAAATTCTAAGACAGTATTAGCAGTAACTTCATAAGGCATAGCGATTTTTTTCCAGCTATTACCTATTATCTTTAAACTACTACCATTATCTTCAATAACGGTTTTAGGATTTTTATCTTGATTACTGTAAGACTCAATGATGTAGTCATTGAAGGATAAAATATTTGTGGGAGAAGGATTATCTACAGCATCAACTTTTAAGTTAACTGTAGCTGTATCCGTCTGTCCGTTTAAATCAGCAACAGTATAGACAAAGCTATCACTTCCACTAAAATTAGTATTTGGTGTGTAAGTTAAAGTACCGTTTCCATTATCCAAAACTTGCCCATGACTAGGTTGGTTAATATTACTAACAAAAATGAAATCTCCATCAGGATCACTATCATTAGCTAGAACATCAATAACAACAGATTCGTTTTCATTGACTTGTGCTGTATCGTTAAGAGCAATCGGAGAATTATTGGAGTTGTCAATCGTTTCAGCAGAATCACCAATAAAGATATTATCAACGGCTAAAAACTCGTTGCTATCTACTCCGTTTGTTGAAATTCGTACCCCAATAAACTCATAACCTTCTCCAAAATCCACATTATCAAAAGTAAAGGTTGTCCAATCAAATTGATTATTAGCAACATTACCTGTATCTAAAAGGGTTACAGCTTCAAAAGGAACTGTATTGTTAAGGTTAGTAACACTAGCACCTCCTTGATTAGGTAATTTGAATCGTCCATTAATGCCTAAAACTTCTAAGCGCAGAGTATTAGAACCAATATTACGAGCATCAAAGCTAACCGTTTGAAGACCACGTCTTGCCGTTTGATCATAAATGACCTGGGACATCCCCTTTGCACCATAACCGCCTGTGCTGTCAACAAAAGCCCATCCGTTGGTCTGATCCCAATTCCAATAGGTATTATCGTTGATGTACCATCCTTCGGGATTAACCTCATCAGAAAGGTTTTCTGAATCAGACAAGTTATTCCATTTGAAGCTTGCATATCCATATCCTCCCAAAAGTGGTTGACTGAAATCTCCATTGTTCAGTAGGTTAGAATAAGGATTATTTTCAACATTAATGGTGACAGATTGTCTTGTTGCTGCCCCCTGAATATCATAGACTATCAAAGTAGCGTCATAGATGCCTGGCGTGTCGTAAACATAGGTACTATAACGTCCAAAGTCGTCAATCGTGCCATCTCCATCAAAGTCCCAAGCAAAAGAAGCAATGGTATTATCTCCGGCTGTATAAAGATCGTTGTGTGTATCAGTCCAACCAGGAAAATAATCAGGATCATAAGAGGTGCTTGCATCAAAAGCAATACTTAATCCTCCAATACTCTCAAAAGTAAAATCAGCAACTGGACTTAGATTATCCGATGGAACCTCAAAAATAGGATTCCCTTGAATCTCGAAATAAATACCCAGAGAAGGATTGGTTAATAGAGGGGAAAGATAAGGATTGCTTGGTGCGCGTCCTTCACGTCCTGGTGCAGCATGAAGGTTATAAGTATTATTAGTAAATTCACCTCCAATTAGGCTACTATGGCTGAATGGACTTTCTGAATCGTATCCTTGTCGGCCGGTCTGAGGTAATGTTGCTCCAATAGTAAACCCTTCAACATGAACATTCTCATAAGTCATTGCACGAGCATTTTTATCTGAGAAAATACCAATTCCCTGAGCTTGATCTGGTCCACCAAATAGAGGTATCGGATTATTAGTATCACCAACGATCAAAGCATTTTTAACGTTGATATGAGCAGCATAATGATTAGCGACACCAAACTTTTGTACTCCCCAAATCTTAAGACCTTCTAATATACTTTGTTCGTCGTGACCAACTTTATTGAAATCAAAGCCACTATCGTCACGCTGAACACCACGAATCTCAACCCCTCCTTCACTGTTATATACACTATTGTTAGTGAAGTTGCGCAGAGGAACCTTGTAGGCATGGATTTCTGTTGCTGTTCCTGCAATATGTTGTAAATCATCGGGAAGATTGGACACTGAAATTAGAGGTCCAGAATCAAGGTCATTTTGACCATACACGATAATTCCTGCATCAGCCATTCCGGTAGCAATGTTATTCTCAAAAGCAGCAACCGAATAAGAAGTATCAAGCCAAAAACCAATACCGCTTGAGCCAAAATCATTAAGTTGGCCTCGAATATCTCTGGGGTTAATCAAATTGGCATCTGGATCGGTAATCGAACCAGCAGCTTTAATAGCGATATTATTTCTAAATGTGGCTTGTTCATCTCCATCTTCAGTGACAAAATGAGAACCAACGGCATCAAAGGAAACATTATTAGTAACATCGGCTCGACTACTATGGACACTTAATGCCCATCCAGGCGTATTCCAAATGGCATTACCATTAACTTCTGCTGTATCCATATCCATATTCATATCCATATCCATATGATGTTCTAGGATTTCATGAAAATGGATGGGATAACGCGCCCTTGGATTAGTTCCTGTACCTGGAATTAACTTGCCCTTACTGTCAAATTGAGGATCATCAATAAAAAGGTCTTTATTGGTTCGTCCTAACCCGTAAAAACCCGCATTATAAATCTTTGTATCGTGGTCCATGAACATGGTGTGTCCCCGTTGAGAAGGGGGAACATCATTGCCACCTTCGGATTCAAAGATCACATTTCTCGTTAAGTTAGCAACATAAATATCTAAGTCAAATCCTTTAGGAGTTGTATGATCAAATCTTAAGGCGTTTCCATTAACATCATTGTGGCGAAATGTAATGGTATTTCCCTTAATTGATTCAATGGTTAAAACTTCATCTTGAGTAACACTATTATCTTCATGGGAACCATTTTTATCCCATGCAGTCCCTGTTAAAACAATAGTATCTCCCACTTCCCAATCTGTGGGAACAGGTTCAGAAAAAGTTAATTTTGTTGCTCCTGATAAATGATTATCAGCGAGGGTAACATAGCCGGTTTTTTCTTCTCCAAAAATACTAACTTTAGCTCCATTTCCTGCCACTAACCCACGACTTAATTGATGAGGGTCCCAATTGGTATCAATCTCAGGATTATTAGGATCAACTGGAGCAAAAATAATATTAGCTTGAGCTTGAAGAGGGTTGTTTTCTGTTCCAATTTCTAAGGTTCCTGTATTAGAAACCGCAATATAATCAACAATAAGTTGAGTATTTTTATTGTGTGAGAATTCAAGACTCCCATCCACTCTAATGGTATGAATTCGTGCATTACTTTCTTTATCATAGAAAACCTCTACTCCTTGGGCAATTACTACATCAGCATTATCATTAGGAATAACTCCATCTTGCCAAGTTTTAGGATCAAACCAAGAACCATTATTAACAGCAATATGAGTAGCCTTACTATGGGGAACAATATCTAAAAACGGTGCATGAATATGGGCATCCATAAAATTTTTACCAATTAACTTACTTTCTAAAAGTTCCCTACCGAATTTAGGAATATGCTCAGGGATCTTCGCTATTTTGTGTTTAAAATTTGCATGGTTGTTCGTGTTTTTTTTGTCAGTAAATATACTGGCTTTATTGTGTAATTAATAAGCTCATACTGAGATTATCAAAAAAATGTTAAGTAATTGTAAAGCTATTGACGTAGTGTATGATGAACTAATGTGATATAAATAAGGGGATTGTAGAACCCCCTTATTTATTAGTGAATTGAGTCCTTCAAGATAATTGTTTTGAAGTCAATATCGACAAAACCTCAAAATTATGTCATCAATCAAGAAAAAAGCTATTACTGGTACTATCTGGACTGTTGTTGGTTATGGGGGAAGTCAGGTATTACGGCTTGGCGGAAATATAATTCTGACTCGTCTATTAGTTCCTGAATTATTTGGTTTGATGGCATTAATAAATACGTTTATTACGGGACTTAATTTGTTTTCAGATATCGGTATTCGTCCCAGTATCATTCGTAGTCCACGAGGAGATGATCCAGTTTTCCTAAATACGGCTTGGACATTGCAAGTTATTCGTGGTTTTGTTCTCTGGTTAGGATCTTGCTTAATTGCTTGGCCTGTCTCTCAATTTTATGATAATCCTCAACTTTTATGGTTACTTCCCATTGTTGGTTTGGTGACTATTTTTAACGGCTTTACTTCTACCTCTTTAGCAACACTCAATCGAGAAATCAAGTTAGATAAGCTAACCAAGTTTAATTTTGGAGTACAAAGTTTTTCTTTGATTGTGACCATTATTTGGGCTTATTTTCAACAAACAATTTGGGCTTTAGTAGGGAGTAATTTAATCGGTAGTTTCTTAAACATGATTGGTAGTCATCGATTGCAACCAGAAAAATCTAATCGTTTTGCATGGGAAAAAGAGTCACTTAATGAGCTAGTTTCTTTTGGACGTTGGATATTTATTGGAACTGCTATGAACTTTTTAGGTGGACAAGCAGATCGTTTAATCTTAGGAAAACTTTTTCCTTTAAGTACATTAGGAGTTTATACAATTGCATTAACGTTATCTCAAGTTCCAGAAAAACTATTACAGCAAGTTAGTGGTAAGGTGATTTTTCCTATTATGTCCCAATATTCTGCCTATCCTAGAAATGAATTTAGAGCTAAAATTCTTAAAAAGCGTAAGTATTTACTTCTTTTTCTTGGTATAATTCTAAGTATTTTAGTCATATTTGGTGATCTTTTCGTTTCAATTTTATATGACGAGAGATTTCAGGAAGCTGGTTGGATGTTAAGTCTTTTAGCATTAGGTTTTTGGCCAGGTTTTTTAGCAACAACTGTTAATCCAGCTTTAACAGCAATTGGCCATCCAGAATACTCAGCATGGGGAACTTTTTTTCGATTCCTTTGGATTGCTATTGGAATGCCATTAGGGTTTTCACAAGGAGGAATTTTAACCTGTGTAATTATAATCGCTTTGGGAGATTTACCTTACTATATCGCTGTTAGTTATGGACTTGTGCGTCAACAGTTATCTTGTATCCACCAAGATTTGGTCAGTAGCGGAATTTTTGCCATCATTTTTATTATATTTTTAGCCATTCGGTTTATGGTAGGATTAGGAATACCTAATTTTTTTCAACTTTTTATTTAATGCCAATGTACTATGAAAATTAATATCAAAATTAAGGAATATGTCACAAAAAAATCAATAATTTTACCTTACACTGTAATATTTATTACCTAGTTTAATTTCTTTTGTTCTAATAATGGCACAAGATATAAATCTATCAAGAATCAAGATAAAATTTCATAGGTATGTGTCAATTTTTTTATTAGTAATTGTTTATAGTTTTAGTATTATTAGTGTTCAAGATTATCTAGCTTGGAATCGTGCAGCTTGGATAGCGGGAGAAGAACTTATATCTAATCATAATATTAAACCGAAATCAATAAGAAATCTAGATTCTTTCAATGGTTGGTATAATAGTGACAGTTATATGAAAACCTATCAGGCTTATAGATGGGGTGAAGGAAATGTAAAAGGTAAAGGACCCTTTGTTTTTGATGATCAGTATTTTATCACAGCAGACAGTTTATCTAAACCGGGATACCAAGTTTTTGATGAAGTTACTTACTTTTCTTGGTTAAGTCAAAAGGAGCATAAATTAATAATTTGGAAACGAGATGAATAATGGATGAACATAATGATTGAGCCTATGGTTAAATCAACTAACCAAGTTTTGTAGCATCTTAAAATATAGAAAAAAATCAAAAGGAATTCGTTTAGTTTAGTTGAGCTTACCTACTAAAGATTTACAGATTAACATAATTTATGTAACTATTGCTAGTCTATTGTCAGTTTTGAGTTTTATGTTACGATTAGAAGGGGTCGGTTTTCTTGAACATTTTATTAAATGATATAAAGTATATGAAACCACTGCTCTATATAGGGGTTGGTGTTCCGTGGCAAGAACGAGCAGGACATTTAGTGCGTCAAAATATGTTTTTGAACGCTTTAGCTGAGTGTGCAGATTTACATTTAGTGTTATTTAATTATGATATTAATGCACCTAAACCACATTTTCCTTGCGACATTACACCTATAGAAATATTCAGAAATCGACCATTACCTAAAGTTCAAAGTTTCTTTGAGGATTGTTTTTCTCCTCTACCAAGATGGTATCGAAACTATGATCTTGGGAAAATTCGGCAGCCTATCATAGACTTAGATTGGAAACGTTTTCCAGTGATTTTTTCTTATCGTACTGACTATACTTATCTAGCTGGTGTTGCTCAACATCCTCATCTAATTATTGATGTTGATGATCCAGAGTATTTACGGAGAAAGGGTTCATTTATGCTTCGCAAAGATTGGCAATCTGACTGGCGTAGTCGATGGGATTTCAAAAAGATGGAAATGTTTGAACGAAGTTTAATTAAAAAAGCTAAAATGGCATTTATTTGTCAAAAAAATGATGCTATTACTTTGAATTTACCTAATTTAAAAATTATTCCTAATACGGTTGTTATTCCAGGTTCGATTGATCGTCAGGAAAAGCATGATCCTACTATTATTTTTGTTGGTAATATGTCTGGTGGAACAAACTCCCCTAATAATTCTGGTCTAATTTGGTTTTTAGAAAAAGTTTGGCCTAGCATTTGTCAGGAAATACCGAATTGTCATTTTCAACTGATTGGTAAAATAAGCGAGATAATGATTAAATTTATTAATCCATTACCTTGTGTAGAAAGTCTAGGTTTTGTTGATGATTTAACTCCTATTTATTCTTCAGCATGGTTAAGTGTCGCTCCTATCAGATATGGAACTGGAACTAGAATAAAAATTCTAGAAGCATTATCTCATGCCTGTCCTGTAGTTACGACACCAAAAGGATGTGAGGGAATTGGATTAATTAATAATGAACATATTATTGAAAGTGATGAAGAACAATTTGCTAAATCTTGTATAAACCTACTTCAAAATCAAGTAAAAAGAAGACAGCTAAGTATAGCAGGACATCAGTTTATGCTCGACAACTACAGCAGAGAAAAACAGCATAAGAAACTTGTTGCTATTTTTAAGGATATTTTACTTAATGGAAACAAATCGATCTAACTTTTGCTGATTATTCTGCAATCTCGTAAATCTACTAATATAAAAAAAAGAAATCATGAAAATTACGTTTGTTTGTGGCAATTGGGTCAATTTAAGTGGTGGCGTACGAGTGATGGCTATTTATGCGGATAAACTACAAAAGCGAGGACATGATGTATTTGTTGTCTCTCCAGAAATGCCTCAACCCAGTGTTATTCAACAATTTAAGTCTTTATTAAAAGGAAAAGGTTGGATTACCACTAAACTCACAAGAGCATCTCATTTTGATGGTCTTAATGTACCTCGTTTAGTGGTTCCTCATGGTCCTCCAATAACAGATCACGATGTTCCTGATGCTGATGTGGTAATTGCCACTTGGTGGGAAACGGCTGAATGGGTAGCGCAGTTATCTCCAAGTAAAGGGGCTAAAGCTTATTTTATTCAACATCATGAAATCCATGACTATATACCAAAAGAAAGAGCTAAGTCTACATATCGTTTACCTCTGCACAAAATTACTATTTCTAAGTGGTTGCAAGACCTGATGAAAGTTGACTATGATGACACAAATGTTTCCCTTGTGTTGAATAGTGTGGATACTAAGCAATTTTATGCTCCACTGCGTCATAAACAACAGATTCCCACAGTGGGTATGCTCTATGCTATAACGTCTTGGAAGGGATGTGACATTAGCTTGAAAGCTATAGAAATAGTTCGTCAAACATTTTCACACTTACAACTCATCACCTTTGGCAAACACCAACCATCCGCCAGTTTACCTTTACCAGAGAATACAGAGTACACCTACAAGCCCCATCAAGAAGCCATTAAAGGAATTTATGCAAGTTGTGATGCTTGGTTGTTTCCCAGTCGCCTTGAAGGGTTTGGATTACCGATTCTTGAAGCTATGGCTTGTCGAACTCCAGTGATTGGAACTCCTGCTGGTGCTGCCCCTGAACTCATTTCTCAAGGAGGTGGTATCTTAATTAAACCAGAAGACCCTGAAGATATGGCAAGGGCGATTATAGAAATAGTCAATATGTCTAATGACCAATGGAAGAAAATGTCTGATGCAGCTTATCAAACAGCCACTAGCTACACCTGGGACGATGCTACTGACCTATTTGAAAAAGCTCTTTATACAGCCATAGAACGAACTAAAAATGGAGATTTAAAGGCTCAATAAAATTACTTAGTCAAAAAACTGCTCATTAGCAGATACAATAGAGTGATATGCAAAAGAAAGACTAATCAATCTAAAAGTGGTTAAAGTATTAGTAACAGGGGTTGCTGGTTTTATTGGCTTTCACTTGAGTCAGAAACTATTAAACAAAGGAGAAACTGTTGTTGGTGTTGACAGTGTTAATTCTTATTATGATGTCAGCTTGAAAAAAGCGCGTCTCAATCAATTAAAAACTCAAAGTAGTTTTAGTTTTTATCTTCTTGATCTGGCTGACAGAAATGAAATTGCCAAACTATTTAGAGAACATAAATTTGATGTGGTTGTTCATCTAGCAGCACAAGCAGGAGTCCGTTATTCTTTGGAAAATCCTCATGCTTATGTTGATAGTAACTTAGTGGGTTTTGTTAATATTCTTGAGGGATGTCGTCACCACAACATTAAACATTTGGTATATGCTTCATCCAGTTCAGTGTATGGGAAAAACAAGAAAATTCCTTTTTCAACCAATGATAATGTTGATCATCCCGTCAGTTTATATGCTGCTACCAAAAAAGCTAATGAGTTAATGGCTCATACTTATAGTCATTTATACGGAATTCCCACAACAGGATTACGGTTTTTTACTGTTTATGGTCCCTGGGGTCGTCCTGACATGGCCTATTTCTTATTTACAAAAGCAATATTAGAAGACAAACCAATTAAAGTATTTAATTATGGTAAAATGAAAAGAGACTTTACTTATATTGATGATATTGTAGAAGGAATTATTCGAGTAATCGATAAGATTCCCCAGTTTCATCATTCATCAGTTCCCTATAAAATTTATAATATCGGTAACAATCAACCCGTAGAACTCGGTCACTTTATTGAAGTGTTAGAAAATTGTATCGGGAAAAAAGCCATTAAAGAGTTTCTTCCTATGCAACCAGGTGATGTTCCTATGACTTATGCTGATGTTGATGAGCTTATTAAGGATGTCGGTTTTCAACCAAATACATCCTTAGAAACAGGGTTAGAAAAATTTGTTAGTTGGTATCGTGATTATTATCAATGCTAAAAGTAGAAACAAAAAAATTAACATAGTCGTTAACTAGAAAAATTTATGAGTCCTCAAGCTCAATTGATAATGTTGGCGTGGTTGCCAATTGTTATTTTCTTATTCTTACGATTTTCACCGCGAAAAGCAGTTATCATTAGCTTTTTAGTCGCTTGGCTCTTCTTACCCCAAAGAGCAGGTTTTGTTTTTTCAGGAATTCCAGACTATACCAGAATATCAGCCACTTGTTATAGTATCTTTTTTTTGACTTTCTTTTTCGATTCTCAACGTCTGACACGCTTCAAATTGACATGGCTAGATTTACCCATGTTGATTTTTTGTGTTTGTCCTTTCTTTTCCTCTATCAGTAATGATT
This sequence comes from Crocosphaera sp., assembly GCA_030065735.1. Taxonomy (GTDB): domain Bacteria; phylum Cyanobacteriota; class Cyanobacteriia; order Cyanobacteriales; family Microcystaceae; genus Crocosphaera. Next base: position 2,527 of record JASJDD010000051.1, on the reverse strand, counting down.
TAGGTGCTTATGATGGATTATCACAAACCCTTTCACAAACAGTCACCTATGGTTTGCCTTATTTTCTAGGTCGATTATATCTCAGTGATTTAGTAGGATTAAGTCAACTAGCAATCAGTATTTTTATTAGTGGATTGATTTATATGCCTCTATGTTTGTTTGAAATCAGGCTTAGTCCGCAACTTCATAGAATGGTATATGGTTATTTTGCTCATAGTTTCGCTCAAACAGTCCGTTACGGGGGATTTAGACCAACCGTTTTTATGTTGCATGGCCTGGAAGTGGGGATGTGGATGATGGCTGTGACGCTTATCGGGATTTGGTTATGGCAAGCTAAAGTTATTAAACAAGTAAAGGGAATCCCTGTCCAGTGGTTACTTGTAGCCTTAATTATAACTTTTGTTTTGATTAAGTCCACTGGAGCTTACGGTTATTTAGTATTTGGTATGATCATTTTGTTTATAGCTAAATGGTTTCGTAGCAATGTTCCTTTATTGGTACTGATGATAGGAATTTCACTATATTTGTGTTTAGCATCAACTGGCAACTTTTCAACTAAAAATGCCGAACCCTTACTGGCCACAATTTCTAATACCCTGGGAGAAAATAGAGCGGGTTCTCTAGAGTTTAGACTAGATAACGAGGAAATACTGGTAGAAAGAGCATTAGAAAGACCAATATTCGGGTGGGGAGGCTGGGGTAGAAACCGCGTTTATGATTATAATTCGGAAGGGGTGTTAGTTGATATTTCTACAACTGATAGTTTATGGATTATCGTATATGGAGTGCGTGGAATAGTGGGATTAGTGTCCTTGTATGCTTCCTTTTTATTGCCCGTATTCATCTTTGCTACACGGCGTTACCCTCCAAAGTTTTGGTTTCATCCTCAAGTCGCACCAGCTACTGTTTTATCTGTTGTCATTGTGCTATATATGTTAGATAATACACTTAATGCTATGTTTAATCCGATTTTCACTCTTATTTCTGGGGGAATCACTGGTTTAGTTGTTACAGTTCCTAAACAGAGGTCGAGAAAAAACTCTAATTTATCTACGGGTAAATACTATAAAAGAATTAAAAATAATGTTTCAGATAGTATTCATTAAAAAAAATTGACTCTTCTAGACTAAAGAACTGTTATTATTAATTTAATATTAAAAAAATAATGTAAATTATGTCTTCACAAAAACGATTAATTATCCTACCGAACCTCCGAGCAACACCAGTTTCTAATAATGAAGTTGTAATTACTCGTAAGTTTCTAGATGGTGTTTTGTTATACCAAGAAATGTGGGACGGAGAACTTATAGTATTAATGCAAGAATCTTCAGAAAAAAGTAATAATCTTGATAACATTGATGTCAACATCAATAACTTACCATTTATTTTAAAAATTGTTGATTTTAAAGATATCAATAAATTAGTTTCTAATTTCAATACGAATTCAGTTGTTGGTGCGGGTGCGTCATTTGAGCAGAATCACATTGGATATTTGTGCAAAAAGGACAACATCCCTTGCGTTTACGGTACGGAATATAGTTTAAAAACAAGAAAACAAATCATCGAAGCAACTGTCAATAATCCTCTGTTACGTTTTCGGAGGTATTTATGGCAAAATAACCAAGAACGAAAACAAAGACAAGCTATTTCGATAGCTAGTGGTGTTCAATGTAATGGAACTCCTACTTATGAAGACTACCGTTCAATTAATTCTAATGCTTTACTTTATTTCGATACTCGTATTTCTGAAGATTTGTTAGCTAATGAAGAAACAGTTGAGCATAAATTTCAAGCTTATTCGCAACAGAAAAAACTACGATTACTTTTTTCTGGAAGATTAATTAAAATGAAGGGAGCTGATCATTTATTAAAAGTTGCTCAGGAACTTAGAAAGTTAAAAGTTGACTATAAGATGTATATTTGCGGCGATGGTGAATTAAGATCAGCTATGGAAAATCAGATTACTGAGCAACAACTTAGCGACTATGTTGAAATGATGGGTATCTTAGACTTCAAAACCGAGCTTGTTCCTTTTGTTCAAAAAGAGATAGATTTATTTGTATGCTGTCATCGTCAAGGTGATCCATCTTGTACTTATTTAGAAACAATGTCTTGCGGGGTTCCTATTGTCGGGTACGATAATGAGGCATTTACTGGGATAGTAAACTATTCTGGTTCAGGGTGGTTTGTGGAAATGAATCAACCTGATTTGGTAGCACAAAAAATTGCCTATTTAAATCATAATCGCCAGGAATTAAAAGTAATGTCATTGAAAGCATTGGATTTTGCTAAACAACATACCTTTGAGAAAACTTTTTCCCGAAGAATAACTCACTTGGCAGAATTACTATAACTAATTTTCTCCTTATAAGGGACTTATCACAAAAAGAATCAATATTTAACAAAAATGTCAAAAGAAGTCCCCACCTAAAAATACTATCAGGAACATTCACATTTTAGGTGGGGATGAATTTTGACCAGTATATCAACGTGCGACAGCACAGCCTTGTTCGGCCATCTCTTCTAC
>JASJDD010000050.1 GCA_030065735.1 Crocosphaera sp. | reverse complement strand
GAAGGTTATTTTGATGCGATCGCTCTCCATGAAGCAGGAATTACTAATACAGTAGCTTCTCTGGGAACAGCCTTTAGTGAAACTCAATTAAAACAGTTGTTAAGATACACTGAATCAAAACAAGTTATTTTCAATTTTGATGCAGATAATGCAGGAATTAAAGCAACCCAAAGAGCTATTACAGAAATAGAATCGCTGATTTATTCTGGACAAGTTAATCTCAAAATTCTTAATATTCCCGATGGAAAAGATGCTGATGAGTTTATTAAATCTCATGATAACGGATTTAATAAGTATCAACAATTAATTAACAAAGCACCTCTCTGGTTAAACTGGCAAATCCAACAATTATTAATTGATAAAAACTTAAAACAAGCCGATCAATTTGAACAAGTTGCCCAAGGAATGGTTAAATTATTAAATAAACTATCAGACAGTAATAAACGAAGTTATTATATTAGCTATTGTGCAGAAATTCTTGCCCAAGGGGATGCTAGACTTCTGACCCTTTACCTGAAAAATTTACAAACTCAGTTAAACAAACCTATTACCAAATCCTCTTATCAAAAAAATTCAAAAACATTGATTAAGCAAGAAAATATTGCCGAAAACAACTTATTGAAAGAAGCAGAAACAATTTTATTAAAAATTTACATTCATTATCCCCAATATCGTCAAGAAATATTCAATCAACTAGAAGAAAAAAATCTTGTTTTTAGCCTACCAGAACATCGTCTCATTTGGCATAATCTACTAGAAATAGAACAAAATTTCTGCAACGTAGATAATGATAATAATCAGCAATTTATCGCTAAACTAGAAATAAACATGGCTCAGTCGTCTCAAGTTGTCAATAAAATCAATGATCTGTTAAATTTTCGAGAAATTGAACAATATGAAGATAGTAATCGCTTAAATTTGATCATTGATGCTGCGTTAATTTCCCTAGAGAAAGTAAACTTAGAAAAATATTGTTATTATTGTGAACAAAAATATAAAACTATTAACTCTCAAGAAGATCCCGTTAATTATCAATACTATTTAACCGAATATGTTTCCAGTCGACAAAAAATCTTACAACTGGAACCATTAAGAAGTTTCTCCCAATTAGATATTTATAGTTAATTGACAACCTTGACAACTCAATTCAATTCATGAATAATTACCAGTGTATATATACTTAAGAAATAACATGGATGTAGTTCGGATTATTTGTGCAATTATCCTTCCTCCCTTGGGTGTTTTTCTACAAGTGGGTATTGGACCACAGTTTTGGATTAACATTTTATTAACATTATTTGGTTATATTCCTGGGATTGTTCATGCAGTTTGGGTTATTGCGAAAAAATAGTTGATTCTTGAAACGAAAGCGATCATTACTCTTTCTTGGGACAAGTTTATCCTTTGAACTTGTCCCTTATGTTCGGGTTTGCGTAGGTTTCACGAACCATCAACTCAAGAACTGAATGAGATTAGCTACAATGAAGCTTGATTGTCTAACTAAGGCAATAGAGGGGGTGCTGTGTCATTAATACTCAATAATCGTTATCAAGTTCTTGAAAGCTTGGCAAAAGGGGGATTTGGAGAGACATTTCTCGCCATTGATACCCATATGCCCTCCGAAAGAAAATGTGTTATCAAACAACTTAAGCCAGTAGTTCAATCTCCCGTTATCCCTGATTGGTTGAAAGAACGATTTGCTAAAGAAGCAGCGATTTTAGAAGAATTGGGGGACAAACATCCGCAAATTCCTACACTATACGCCTATTTTTCCGAAGGAGGGGATTTTTACTTAGTACAGGAATGGATCGAAGGAGAAACCTTAACGCAAATTCATCAACGACAAGGCAATTTATCACCCAAGCAAATAAAAGAGATATTAATTGGTATTTTACCTGTTCTTGATTATATCCATAGTCGTCGCATTATTCACCGCGATATTAAGCCCGATAACATTATTATTCGCAGTTATGATAAAAAACCGGTTTTAATTGATTTTGGGATCGTGAAGGAAACCGTAGCGACGATGGTTCATGCTAACGGGAATACTCCCTATTCTGTGGGACTGGGAACCCCTGGTTATATGGCTTCAGAACAAGCGGCGGGTCGTCCGATTATTTCCAGCGACTTGTATAGTTTAGGACTCACCGTAGTCTTTTTACTCACCGGAAAAACTCCCCAATATTTAGCCACTGATCCCAATAGCGGAGAGATTTTGTGGCGAAAAGAAACCCCCAATATTAAGTCTAATTTAGGCAATGTTATCGATCGCGCCGTTTGTTTTCATCCCCGCGATCGCTTTTCTACCGCTCAAGAAATGTTAGACGCTTTGCAGGTTTCTCACACCCTCCCCACCGCAGCAACCATCGCAGTTGGGAAACAAAATTTGTCTTTATCCCCAAGTTCTGATCAACCCTCTACCACTCAAGTCCCAGAAAGCCAAACCCCTTGGGCCCTATTGGCGTTGGGATCGTTTTTAGCCGCTAGTGCTATCATTGCAGGATTGATGTTGGGGATCGTCTTAGGGACAAAACAGCGATCGCAACCGACAGTTTCTCCTTCTGTCTTACCTGAGTCTCCAGAAGAACCTCCCACACCTACGACTCCAGCGGTTTCTCAACCCAAACCAAAACCCCGTCGACCGATTAATGATTCTAGGCGATCGCAACCTTCCCCTCCACCAACGGTAGAACCTTCTCCTCCTACAGAAGTCAAACCTTCTCCCACTCCAACTCTAAAACCTTCTCCTTCTACAGAAGTTGAACCTTCTCCCACTCCAACCCTAGAACCTTCCCCAAACTCGACTGGTATTCCAGAACCCACCAAAGCAGTTCCTATTCCCGTTGAACCACCCCCTCAGCTATCGGAACCCAAAGAAACAATAGAAGGAGAAAGTTCAGAACCTTCTATCGTTATCCCTGACATTCCTCTTCAACCTACCGAGGAGAAACCTCCTCAACAACCTAAAGAAGAGGAAAATAAATACAATATTCAAAACTATTTTGACTCTGACACAGAACAAAATCAATCTAATATCCAAAACTATTTTGACTCTGACATAAATTGACACTCTAATATTATTATTAACTAAGTATTGTTATTGTTAATTTGGAAATTGATTAATGAGGACAGGGCAAGATAAGTTAACCCAGTTGAAAACTGTCTCTGATTTTCTGACGGAGGCGTTAAATTTTCAAGACAATGATCTTGTTAAAAATATTGCCCAAGCTATGGGAAAAGTGACTCCTTGGGCTAAAGATATGGCAAATAATGCCCCTTGGGTTACAGATTTTGCAGAAGCTGCTGGTGCTGGAGTTCCGTTAGTCGCTTTTTTCCTCAAATATGCTCAGTTATTAATGTTAGAAAAATATCCTGATCAACAGGGTTATAATGCTTGTACCTTGGCTTATAATCGCGCTGTAGAAGAGGTTTTTCTCGCCCGAAGTATGGAACTTCAAAACATTAAGCCCTATAAAAATAACAAAATACTAAGTCAGAAAAACCCTGAAAAGATTGATATGACAGGTTTTAACTTAAACAATGCTTTATCTCATGAATTTATTATCTATGCTGATGAAGTTTTTCGTCAATTTTCTGAAATTATCGCCTTGAAAAATAATCTGATTAATCAGTTATCTAATAGTATTAAACAGTCTTTTTTAAGAAATTTACGTTTATTGTTAGTTCATCCCAATACAGAAAAAGAATTTGCTGCTTTTAGAGAGTTAATATCCTTGGATAATAGTCAGATACAACTCCAGAAAATTTTAGATTTACATTTATACTATCAATCTTGCTTATTTCATGAACAAAAAATTTTTCAACAAGAAAATTTTGCTTTGAATCATATTTATCTGGAAACGGAATGTGGGGTGTTAAAATATTCAGAAATCAAGCCACAAGAAGACAATAAAAAAGCGAAAAATCCTTTTTCAGAAAAAGACAGCGATCGCAGAGATTTATTAACAACAGTTATAGATTATATCGGAGATCCTGACTTCAATGAACCCATCGTTATTCAAGGGGTAGCCGGGTCAGGAAAATCGTCTTTTACTCTGCGATTAGTGGATGAATTAAAAGAACGGGGTTGTTTTCCTATTCGCATTTTATTAAAAGATTTAAGTTTGAGAGATCAGTTAGAAGATGCAGTCCCTTATGCCGTTCAATTTGGCGAAAAAGTTTTTAAGGATTACAATTGGAAACCGACTTTTGATAATGATTGGTTTGCTAAATTAGTCAGTTCCCACAATAGGGAATATATATCTTTTGGTGAAAACAAAACTAAAATTTCCCCCTATGTTTTTATTTTTGATGGATGGGATGAAATTAGCACCGCAGCTAATCAAGGATTTAGAGATAGTATTGATCAACTATTAGGAGAAATTAGAGACATTTTAATTAGAAAACGGGCTGGTTATCCGCCTATGCGAGTTATTGTTACTGGTCGTCCTACCGTTGATGTCACTAACACTAAGCTGCTAAGAAAAGATACCCCAATTCTTACCATTAAACCCTTAAGACCAGAACAATTAAAAGCTTATATTGATCAATTTCAACAAGCTCGCCAAGCTCAACCTCTGGTTTTAATTAATCAAAAACCTCAATCCCAACCGATAATAAATATAGTTAATCAAAACATAAATCCTGAGTTTTTTCAGATGATTTCAGATACTTATGAACAAGCATTCAAAGAATTTTTAGAAGAAAGTGAACGAAACAACGTTTCAGAATTAAAAGGAAGTTTAGCAGTTTTAGGGTTACCGTTATTGGCCTATTTAACCCTAAGATTGATGTTTAAAATTCAATCAGAACAAGAACTGCAAAACTTGATTAATAATCCCACTAATTTATATCGGGCGTTAGTAGATGAAACTTGCCAAGGGTCAGGAAATCCTACCTTTATTCCTGAGCTTAGCAAAGAAGACCGTTATCGTCTATCTGGGGACGATTTAAGAGGGTTATTATGGCGCACTGCTGAAGCCATTACTGCATTAGATAAAGAGTCTATTTCTCGTGAAGAATTAAAGTTACGGTGTGGAGAAGATGAGTTAGAGGAAATTGTCAAAGAAGCGACGGCGGATAGCGTTCTTAGTCGTTTAATTATTAGTTTCTTTTTCAAAGAAAGTGCCGGAGAAGGATGCGAATTTCTCCATAAATCTTTTCGGGAATATCTCTTTGCTGAGGGAGTGGTAGAAGAATTGAAAAGATATAGTTATAATCCCGATGTTATCCAAACTTATGAAGATAATCCTGAAAAGGGTTTTCCAGAAAGAAAAATTTATTGGAAAGAATTCGAGAAAGATGACCCTCGCTATGACTTAACCCATCGTCTTTCGGAACTGTTTGCTACCCATTGGCTTTCACCAGAAATCAAAAACCATCTTTTCAATTTATTGACCTGGGAAATGGAGCGTTCTGCTCAAGAATTATCCCCCTCACCCTTATCTACTCGCCCCATTTCAATCAAACAGTGGGAATATATCAGAGATGGACTAGCAGATGTTTGGGACTGGTGGGCCGAAGGAATGTTTTTGCGTCCTCAACCCAAAATTATCAAAGAAAAAAGGAAACCCACAGAATATACGTTTGATGCTCCCTACGTTGAGGAATTAGCCGAATTTTGCTGTCCCTTAGATTTAGAAGTTTGGAAAACCGCCCTTCCTGAGCCGGTTCGAGTTACTACGGTGGATGGGAGATTAGGAGATGCTTTCTTTGATTTGACTGCTATTGTTCACAGTACCCTCTATGATTACCAAAGACAAAAGCTTGATTCCTCACTGAATCTTAATGAATGTGAGCGAAGCCAACGACGACGCTATCAAATAGTACAGTTACCCAAGGATGAAAACAATCAAGACATTACCTTGATTCAGTTTGCCCCTAGTGGCGAAAATCCTAACTATTTTCGTAATTATTGTCACCGCATTAATGCTGCTGGTTGGAGATACCCTGGTTCCTTCCCCAGTTACGTTCAGGCTATTTTCATCTACCTTAGAGAAACATACCTCAATGAAGCCGACCTTAGAGGAGCCGACCTCAGAGGAGCCGACCTCAGAGGAGCCGACCTCATTCGAGCCGACCTCAGAGAAGCCAACCTCATTCGAGCCGACCTCAGAGGAGCCTACCTCAGAGGAGCCTACCTCAGAGAAGCCGACCTCATTCGAGCCAACCTCATTCGAGCCGACCTCATTCGAGCCGACCTCATTCGAGCCGACCTCATTCGAGCCGACTTCAGTGGAGCCTACCTCAGAGGAGCCGACCTCAGAGGAGCCGACCTCAGAGAAGCCAACCTCAGAGAAGCCAACCTCATTCGAGCCGACCTCAGTGGAGCCGACCTCATTCGAGCCGACCTCATTCGAGCCGACCTCATTCGAGCTGACCTCATTCGAGCCGACTTCAGTGGAGCCGACCTCAGTGGAGCCGACCTCAGAGGAGCCGACCTCAGAGGCGTTAAGAATATACTCCCAGAACAAATTAAACAGGCAAAGAATTGGAAATTCGCCGATTTTGATGAAGAAATGAAGGCAAAGTTAGGATTATGAAGTAGTCATTGCGAGGGGGAATCGAACCTGAGTTCGGGGTTAGGAGTTCAGAGTTCGGAGTCGGATTATTTCATTATTCACATAAACAGTTCGCTCGTTGTCAAACTTGAGCTTTAATTTCTGAGGATAAATAACGACTGGCTGACACGATTTTTTCCGAATTATTTGAGGTAAAGATTACGGATAGTCCGATTAACTAAACTGAGATAATCGTCTAAATCTTCATAATTATCGAGTTCTTCTTCTTCCTGTGGATTTAATAGAGTTTGTTGTTGTTTTAAGAGTAAGTTTTCTATCCTCGTTTGGACTTTCTGCGATGCTTTTAAAATAGGAATTCCTTCGACTAATTCAATCCGAATGGCTTCTTCAAAGGGAAAAGTTGGGGGTAGGTTATCTAGTTTAAAAGGTGTAATGGTCATGGTTACAGTCTTTTTTAACGTCTTAATTATTTTCGAGTCAACTGTCTAAGTCGATCATAGCTTTTCAAGGAAAATCAACCTACTTATACCAATTCTGCAATGTAAGACTACAGATCAAGATTCTTCCTCCCCCCACACCTCCCACACCTCCCACACTTCCTCATCTGTAGCCAACTTTAAGGAAAATGGTATTACTCCTGCCTCCTGCCTCCATACCCAAAAATGTCCCAAAAACGTATATGCTAGAAAAAAAGTAACTTTACGAAACGTTACAAATGGCAATTTGTAATTAAGTAGTCGGACATAAATAAACAGCACTATGATGAATTCCTCCTGACTCCTGACTCCTGACTCCTGACTCCTGACTCCTCCCCTCATAGTTAACTTTAATTTTGTCCAACCAGTTATTAATCATGCAATGTGTTATTAACCGTCGCGCCCAATTTAGTGCCAGTCATCGTTATTGGTTGCCAGAATGGGACGAAAGCAAAAATCAGCAAGTTTTTGGTGCCTGTAGCCGTTTTCCGGGTCATGGTCATAACTATGTCCTGTTTGTCTCTTTGTGGGGCGAGATCGACCAATATGGCATGGTAGAGAACCTATCTACCGTCAAACAGGTCATTAAACGGGAAGTGACCTCCCAACTCGACTACGCTTACCTCAATGATGTTTGGGAAGAGTTTCAAACCACCTTACCCACCACCGAAAACCTGGCCAGAATTATCTGGCAACGGTTAGCCCCCCATTTACCCATCGTAAAAATACAACTATTTGAACACCCCCAACTCTGGGCCGAATATCAAGGAAATGCCATGAAAGCGACGTTAACTATTCAAACCCATTTTAGTGCAGCCCATCGTCTTGCCCGTCCGGACCTCAGTTTAGAAGAAAATACCAAAATTTATGGTAAATGCGCCCGCACCCACGGCCACGGTCATAATTATCACCTTGAAGTGTCCGTTAGTGGAGAGATTGACCCCCGGACAGGAATGCTCGTCGATTTAGTGGCATTACAAAACATTGTGGATGATTATGTCGTAGAACCCTTCGATCATAATTTCTTGAACAAAGACGTTCCCTACTTTGCCGAGGTTGTCCCCACCGCCGAAAATATTGCCCTTTATATCGCTCAACTGCTACAACAACCCATTGAAAAGTTGGGGGCGCAACTGGAAAAAGTTAAATTAATTGAAAGTCCCAATAATTCCTGCGAAATCTATTGTGGTGCTTCTGCTGAATCCTTAAATATACCCTCTCAACAAGAACCTCAATTGATGGCAGTTCGTTAACCGTTTCTAACCCCCCTGGCGAGAAGTCCCCGATTGAGCAAGGAAGCTCGCGGAGGTTTCCTCCGCAAGAGCAGGTCTTGCTTGAGGGACGAAAATCGAGGGATGAAAGCCAGGGAAGGGAAGGTTTTGTGATATGCTGAGAGTGGCCGTAAGGTAAAAACCTGAATCGCAGCCCGAGTTGGAATGTATCCATCCAAAATGAGAGTAAAAGACACTCAGAAGGCGGGACCTCCAGAGCTTGGGAAATACGAAAAAAATTGAATAAACCAGATAAAGTACCCAGGGACTCTGGGAAACGAAAACGCCTGATTAGTCGTTCTGTCGGGGAACCAACAGTGGGAGATGCACTCATCGTTCGTACCAATGTGTTCTAGATAAGTGGCGAAAGCTCGTATAAACGAGAATAACCAGGAATGCCCTATCGTGAGTTAGGGAAGCTCCGCACAAAACGTAGTGGCGTGCGTGGGAGAATGTCACCAAATGTAACATTATTGCCTTGAGTATCCGTTAGGTACTGAAACTACCGTTAGGGTATTTCCTGGGGCTTTAAACTGAGAGAAGATACTTTTAAATGGTATCGGATCACAGTGGCAACAATTCAACAGGCTATTGTATAGTTTGATTGTCTTGTTGCGTTTCAAACATTCAATTCTTAGCATTTGAGAAGGATTAAGTCAATATGGAATCTAAAGTTCAAGAACAAACCACAGCCACAAATTTAAGTTCTGAAGTCCCTGGAACCCTTGCTACAAGCTCTAGTCCTAATATGGGAGATCAGCCTTGGCAAGAATGGTTAGCCCCTGTGGTGGATATCCTCTCCAAAGTTCCCGAATATGTGGGAGAGTTTTTCAATGAGTATCAAAAACCCTTAACCACCCTGGGTTTGTTACTGTTAGCCATTATTACCGTCAAAATTGTTGTTGCTGTTTTAGGGGCGATCGACGATATTCCTCTATTAGCCCCCTTATTAGAAATGGTTGGGTTAGGATATAGTGCCTGGTTTGTCTGGCGTTATCTTTGGAAAGCATCGAACCGCAAAGAGTTATTAGCTGAGTTTGATGCGCTCAAAAATCAAGTGTTTGGTGATAACGCTTAGATTTAACTGCCTTTATCCGTTTTTTGAACAAAATCGTTTCGCCCAGTCCCCATCTAAAATCTGTGATTTAGATGGGGTGTGTTCAATCCCTCCGAACTTTACTGATCGGGGGATTTTTTTCTGGTCTTAACTTTTTTCTTAAAACCCTAAACTTCGGTTCTCATTTCAAAAAACCGATGCTAAATTCAACATTAATCTGAAAGATAGCTACATTCAGATTAATAAATAGAAACAATTTAGTTAACACATCAAGTGTGGTGTCGGTCAAATGAACAATACTCTTTCTACTCTTCCTCCATTGAAACATTCATCTAGACAATCCATTGATGTCCAGAACAAAATTTTAAAAACCAGTATTAATTATAAAAGGACAATCCATCCTAGAAGATTTTGCCGTCGATGGTTTGGCCTAGAAGCCACAAACCAATACGGAAAACCGCGTTTCACAGAATCCCAAATCATAGCAATGGAATGCGAACATGGTTATCGAGAGCGTTGTATCAACCTTTTATCCAGAATCTTGAAAATTAAACCTAATACCATTCATCGTTGGGGTAAAGGGGTTGATTTTGATAAAATTCCTCAAGAAAAAAGGGAAAAATACGAACTGTATTTAGGTTATGTAGACACCATTAGAATGCTCACCATGAGTCTTCAAGAACTAGATGAATATTCATTAATGAAAATCTGGCAACGATTAGAAATGAAACCTTAATGAAGTCAGAAGTTCCTCACTACGTTCCGGCGCTATCGCACAGAAGTTCCGTATCTGACAAAAATAAAAACTGTATGGCATACAGAAAACGATATGCCATACAAAACTTTAGAAGATAAACTTTGAACTTAAATTCTCAAATAGAAGAATTGATTAACATGAGTCAAACTTTTTTACAAGAACTCAGTAACGAGGATATTGATTGGTTGATGGCCAAGGGCAAACGGCAACAGATCAAAGCCGATTCCCTCATCATTCAAGGAAATCAACCCATTACAGAGATTCATCTCGTCATTAACGGTTGTTTAACCCTTTCGGTTCTCCAAGACGATGATCATGCCCTGCACCGGGCTTTTGCCCTACTCGAAGAACAACCCATCCTCGAACGGGAAATTATGCAGCTTCAACCAGGTGATTTGCTAGGAGAAGAATGGTTAATTAAGGGGAAAAAATCATCAACCCAGATCAGAACCCAACAACCTTCCACCCTGCTTACCCTTCCCCAAAGACAACTGACCCACAAACTTGAGGAAGATAGGGGATTTGCTGCCCGATTTTATCGAGGAATTGCCCTTTTACTCACAGAACGATTACTGCAATTAAAGCCAAAATTACGGACGAGTGAGTTGAAAACCATTGCTCATCAAGGTAGAGAAGTCTTATTTACCTTTGGGCGACTTCATGACAGCGATATTGATTGGATGATCACTCACGGAACCTGTCAGAAATTAAAACCAGGGACGATTTTACTCCAAGAAGGACGACCCGCACAAACCCTTTATTTACTGCTGAATGGCTTAGTTAAAGTCATGGTTGCAGACACCACAGCGAACCCTCTGGATTTAGCGTTTGCTGCCTTGGGAACTCATACCCCAGACAGTTTAGGGAAAGAGATCGCTAGATTACGCCCTGGGGAGTTTATCGGGGAAATGCCCTTTGGAGAAACACGACTGGCTTCTAGTAGCGTTGTTGCGGTTGCAGAGTCCCTGGTTTTGGCTATTCCCTCAGCAGCTTTGAAGTTGAAACAACAACAAGATGTAGGCTGGGCAGTTCGTTTTGAAAAATTGCTGGCCACCTTAGCCATTGAACGGTTTCGAGAGACCATTCATCAACTCGGTTATGGAAAACGATTTTATCATCCGGGTCAAAGTTTAGAACCCTCTTGGCATTATGACGATGAACTGGACATAGAGAGTTTAGATCACTTAAATTTAGCCGGTTCTCGCTTTCATTGGATGCTGAATCGCCTGGAATTACAGGGTTATAATCATCACTTTTTAGTCACAACTTAATCTCTGGAGTTTTTAAGATGTCAAAAATTATTGCTATTCATTCCTATCGAGGGGGAACCGGAAAAACCAATATTACTGCTAGTTTAGCAGCGATCGCAGCCAGTCGGGGTAAGCGAGTGGGGATTGTAGATGCGGATTTACAAAACCCTGGTATTTACGTTTTATTCGGGTTTAATGAGCAGAATATTGTTAATTCTTTGAATGATTATTTATGGAGTCGCTGTAAAATTTTTGAGGCTTATTATGATGTGACTTCTGTGTTAAAACAAGGGACTGACAATAGTTTTCTTTCCTTGGTTCCTGCCAGTATGAAACCGGCAGATATCGGTCGAATGTTAAGAGAAGGGTATAATGTTCGACTGTTAGAAATGGGATTTCAAGATTTAATTGAACAGTTAAACTTAGACTATTTATTTGTTGATACCCATCCGGGTTTAAATGAGGAAATTCTGCTATCGATTACAATTTCTGATGTTTTAGTGTTAGTGATGCGTCCCGATCAACAGGATTTCCAAGGCACTGCAGTGACAGTGGATTTAGCCCGTAAATTAAAAGTTCCGCAACTGTTATTGTTAGTTAATAAGGTGATTCGTTCCCTTGATTTAGAGGATTTACAACAACAAATTGAAACCGCTTATCACTTACCGGTAACGGCGACCTTACCTTTATCAAAAGATATGGTTAAATTGGGGAGTCGAGGCATTTTTGCTCTGGATTATCCTCAACATCCTTTAACAAAAGTGTTAGAAACGATTACGGATAAAATCCTTGATTAAGATGGCAGATTTAATTAATCAAATTCGAGACTTTTTATTATCAGATAGTTACCTAGGCCAAAGGATGGAACAGGTACAACTTAGGGATGGTCAAGTTCTCTTTGAACAAGGAGATGATGAGGCAGCTTTTTATGTGATTAAAAAGGGTCAAATTAGAATTCATCAATGCGATCGCCAAGGAACGGAAACAGCGTCTAATTTCTTAAAAGTTGGGGATAGTTTAGGGCAATTAGCATTGATTGATGATCAACCTTATGCGGTTACGGCAGTTTCTTTAGGACCTTCTTCTTTACTGCGTTTACAACGTCATCATTTTCTCCAACGAGTTTATCAATCGCCTCAATTAAATCAATTATTAATTCAGTTAGGTAATCAACGACTTCGGTATTTAATTCAATATATAAAAAGACTAGAAAGTTGGATTAATTTAGTCGCCCAAAGTCAATGTGATACGGTTATTGAGGAGATTGAAACCTTTAATCTTCAAGGGAATGGTTTAGCGCACTTAGATTACTTAGCAGGGATTTTTTCCACTGTTGCTGATTCATTTAAACACATCGTAGAAACCGTTAAACAACTCAAAGGAAATCAGTGTCAGTTAGAGGAAACTATTACTTTAGAACTAGGTGATGAAACTGAATCTGAGATGAAACTTAACTTACAATTGGATGAAAATAGACAGCAACAAGAGGTAGAACAAATTGTTCATACCGACTATTTTGACTATTTAATTCAATTAGCTGAACGACGAAATACTGTAAGTCATACAGAAAACCTGAGAACCAGCCAAGCGGATAGTTTATCCTTAGAACAGTCGGAAATTGATTTGAATGCTCAAGTGATTTCCTTACAAAATCCAGAGATCAAACAAGCTTTGATTAGAGGGTTAAAAAGTCGGTCCGACGTTTTCAATCGCTTGATCTTAAAAGCGTGGGAAGATGAGGGATTTAAGCAAAAATTACTCACCAATCCCAGAGAGGTTTATGCTCAAGAATTTGGACATAAACTGCCTGAAAATTTAACCTTAGAAATTCTGGAAGAAACCCTAGATGCTATCAAAATTGTCTTACCCATTAATCCATTTCTGAAGATACCAGAAGAAGAATTATCCGAAGACTTATTAGATGCGATCGCCGGGGGAAACTGGAATATTTCTCATCAAGAAATTGACTTCAAAAAAACACTGTAAATCATACAGAAAATTCTGGGAAAAGCAAGATGAACAAGATACCATATTGGTAATCAAAGGTTAAAACCTAATTCTCATCAAAATCTCCAAAATAAACTAACAGGAAAAATAAAAATGATACGCACAAGTAGCTATACAATCTATGTCGATTTACCCGAAGAAAAAGAAAAAATGCTTCTGGTTCATGGTTATACAGGATCTTATGATAAAGTATCACAAAGAGTTGCCACTTATTTACGTTCATTAGAAGTTAAAAAAGCACCTAAACCCCTCTATGGAGATTGGAGTCCAGAACCTCCCATTGAAGGAGAAGTTATTGCACCGTCTCAAGTAACCATTGAATTACTAAAACGACGAGGCTATCTAACAGAAAAGACAGTAGAAGAAGAACAAGAATATTTTACGGAGATGGCAACAAAACTCCATCATCTTGCCTCTCGGTTAAATCCTAATTATGTTATTATGCCCACTTATAGTTGTAATCTTCGCTGTTCCTATTGTTTCCAGGATCATATGCGGACTGATCCAAGTTATAAACACTTACTGAAAACAATGCAACCAGAAATGGTGGATCGGATTTTTGCCGCGATGCCTCAAATTGAAAGAGGTCATGGATTAACAGAAGACATGGATTTACCCCGTAATATTACCTTTTTTGGGGGAGAACCCTTATTAGCAGAAAGTCGTCCTATCATTGAATATATTATCAATAAAACGTTATCTCAAGGGAAAGGCAATTTTACTGCTATTACCAATGGAACCGAACTAGAGGTTTATCAAGATTTACTCGGACCCGATAAAATTTCGTTTCTTCAAATTACTCTTGATGGTCCTCCAAAAGAACATGATCAGCGACGAATTTATGCCGATGGGAGTGGTTCTTTTGAGAAAATTGCCCGTAACATCACTATGGCCTTAGACTTAGGTGTTGAGATAGAAGTACGGATGAATATTGACCGTAATAATATTCATCAATTACCGAACTTAGCTGATGAAATCATTAAGAGAGGATGGAACAAATATCAGAAATTTTCTGCCTACACTTCACCCGTTACTACCAGTGAATTAAACAATAAAACGAGTGTCAAAACCACGTTTAATTCTTGGGAATTAGACCAAGCATTAGATGCAATGCGTCAAGAGTATCCCAATATGAAAGTCATTGATCGTCCAGATGATGGGTTGATGGCTAGAGTCAGACAGATATTTGAACAAAGAAAAAGTCCATTACCGAATCTAAAAGCAAGTTTTTGTGGCGCACACAATAAGATGTATGTTTTGGATGCTTTTGGGGATATCTATGCTTGCTGGGAAAAAACAGGGGATAAAAAAATTCGTGTTGGCTACATCACCGAAGATAGTCAAGTCATTCTCAATGAAGAATTAAATCAAACTTGGCGTAATCGTACAGTTGTTTCTAACCCTGTGTGTCGTCAATGTCGTTATGCCTTTTATTGTGGTGGTGGTTGTGCTGCTTTAGCAATGAGTCATAAAAATAAATTCCATACCAACTATTGTGATGGGTTTGGTCATCGTTTCCGAGCGAGTACCGCTCAAGCCTATCAGGATCATATCAACAAAGTTGAAGTATCTGCTAAACCAGAAAAGGTTTGTACCGCTTAATTATTCAGGATTTTTGGACATTTTGTCTTGAGGTTGCGCAAGAAATACTAATTATCATGATCACCACTCAACAATTCTTTGTCATACAGAATAAAAGTCCTCCTAATATATTTTTCGTCTTTTATTCTTAATCCACTACCAACTTAATTGATGGCTTGGTAACACCATAAACAATTAATCAAGAGGAATCAAATCATGGAAAACCCAAATCAGAATCAAGACCTAAACCAAGAAGAAAAACACGACATCGAAAACAGTCCTCAGAATGTCGAGGAAATTGAGTCTCTTAATGATAGTGATGAACTCGGTCTCGAAAATTTAGAGGAGATAGATGGAGGTAGTTGCGGACTTAATTTTGGGTGCGGTTCTAAGGGGAAACAGATGCACTAACAGAACTTTTGTCTGTCCTGTCTGAATCCACTACCAACTTAACTTATCGCTTGGTAACACCATCAAAACTTAATCAAGAGGAATCAAATCATGAAAAACCAAAATCACCATCAAAACCCAAACCAAGAAGAAAAACACGACATCGAAAACAGTCCTCAGAATGTCGAGGAAATTGAGTCTCTTAATGATAGTGATGAACTCGGTCTTGAAAATTTAGAGGAGATAGATGGAGGTAGTTGCGGACTTAATTTTGGGTGCGGTACTAAGAATGCGCAGAATGCACTAACAGAACGTTAGTCTGTCCTGTCTGAATCCTACCAGCAACTTAATTGATTGTTTGGTAACACCATAAAAACTTAATCAACAGGAATTGTATCATGGAAAATCAAAATCAGAATCAAAACCCAAATCAAGAACAAAAACACGACATCGAAAACAGTCCTCAGAATGTCGAGGAAATTGAGTCTCTTAATGATAGTGATGAACTCGGTCTCGAAAATTTAGACGAGATAGATGGAGGTTTAAGTTGCGGACTTAATTTTGGGTGCGGTTCTAAGGGTACACAGGTGCAGTAATGGAACTTTCGTATTAGCAAATCAACGAAAGCCCTGACCAGAGAAACTTGAGCCTTATTTTTCCAGTAGCCTTACTGGGGACAACCTCTCTCAAGCCTACCTAGAGAATGTTTTGAAGCGATTGCACCTATATTTCTACTATAGGGCGGTCGCTCAAATTAAACAAGAGCTTAGATCAACACAGCATCTAATTATTTTAAAAATTGAGAAAAAATGAAATTTTTATTTTGTTCACACAGCAACTATGGTTCTATCTATCCAGCGATTGGTGTTGCAAAAAGATTACATAATCGAGGACATAAAATTCTTTTTTTGACAAGCTCAAAACTAGGTAAAATGATTAAGAAATCTGGTTTTGAACTTGTTCCCTGTGCTGAAAAAGATAACCTCGGCTTTAGAATTTATAGCTGGTTTAAACCATCTACAGTTGCCATACAAGTTAAGTATCTTGAAGATGCCATCAAACAATTCGCTCCCGATGTAATAGTCGGACAAAATTTAACCCTTGGACCACTGATTACTCGTAGACTATATGATATACCTGTCGCTATTTTGGGTCTTGCTGCCTATCTTTATCCAGCCAGTGAATCTCTTTTAAAGCGTTCTCCTCAAACAGAAAGTGAAGAGCAATTGGTTTGGCGATATGGAGAAATGATGAAAACTTATAATGAAGCTTGCCAATTATTGAAACTTTCCCCAAGTTCTGCTAATTATAGAGAAACCCCTTTACTGGGGGATTTATTCTTACTACGAACTGTTCCTGAATTAGAAGGAAATATTAATACACTACCAAAACAGGTTCATTTCGTCGGTGATTGTCTTTGGGAACCATCTGTCTTTGATACACAGTTATCAGCGTGGTTACAACAATTGGAAGATGCAAAAAAACCTTTAATTTATGTACAACCGGGTAGGTCTTTTGAAGATCCCAAGTTTTGGCCTTATTTAGTTGATGCTCTCAAAAATCGTCCTGTTTCTGTGGTTGCATCGGTGGGACGTATGGATGGAGAAATCGGTGAGATTCCCGACAACTTTTTTATTCGTAAACACATACCCCAAGGATTAATATTACCCAAGGCAAAAGCGGTTATTTCCAGTGGTCATTCCACTGCTGTACTCGGTGCTATCACTCATGGTCTACCAAGCTTGATTATTCCTTGTGGGAGTGGCACAGAAGATATTGCAGAACGTTGTCAGAATGCAGGGGTATCGATTTCTCTTTCACCCTTTGAAATGACAGCAGAAACCATAGGAAAAGCAATTGATCAACTTTTGGACTCTTCTAATTTTCAAACCCATTGCAAAGTCCTTCAACAAGCATTCATAAAAATGAATCAGAAAAACAAAGCCGTTCATTTATTAGAACAGTTAGCTTTGACTAATTATCCTCTCTTGCGTGCATGAATATATAAGTCCATACACTACATTGTTCCTATAAAAAATTGAGATTGCTGAACCACAAAGACCAAACCACTAGCCATCGAGTCCGCACTCCAACCCTCCTACAAATGGAATCAGTCGAATGCGGTGCAGCTTCTTTGGGCATCATGCTAAGGTACTACGATCGCATTGTCCCCTTATCGGAACTACGGCAAAAATGTGGGGTGTCACGGGATGGTAGTAAAGCCTCTAATCTGGTTAAAGCTGCCCGTTACTACGGCTTAAACGCCAAAGGGTTCAAAAAGTCCCTCGACAGCCTCAAAGCCCTACAACCGCCTTATATCGTCTTTTGGGGCTTTAATCATTTCCTGGTGGTAGAAGGGTTTGGCAAAGATCGGGTGTACCTCAATGACCCGGCTACCGGTCCGAGGAAAGTTGCTTTTGAGGAATTTGACGAAAAATACACCGGCGTTGTCTTGGTGATGGAACCCGGACCAGATTTTGAGCCGGGGGGTAAAAAGAAAACCATGATGGTCAGTTTAGCCTCCCGTTTGACTTCTTCTCGTCAAACCCTGCTTTTTTGTTTACTGACAGGACTCTTTCTTACCTTTCCTCGTCTGACGGTTCCGGCCTTTACCCAAGTCTTTGTCGATCGCATTTTAGTGGAAAACTATCAAGACTGGTTACGGCCGATGTTACTGGGTATGCTTGTCGCTGCGGTTTTCCAGGGACTGTTAATACGGATGCAGCTTCAAGGGTTGCGAAAACTGCTCATTAAACTGTCTGTTACCCTCTCAGGACAGTTTCTTTGGCATCTTTTGCGCTTACCAGTCGGGTTTTACGCCCAACGGTTTTCGGGGGAAATTAGTAGCCGGATGCAGCTTAACGATCAAGTCGCCCAAGTTCTTTCCGGTCGGCTGGCCACCACCATAATTGACACGATCATGATGGGATTTTACGCGCTGTTGATGTTCACTTATGACCCCGTTTTAACCCTCATGACCATCTTCTTTGCCGCCCTCAATTTCATTGCACTACAAACCCTTTCCCGCAGTCGTGTGGATGCCAATATCAGTCTGGCTCAAGAATACGGTAAGGTGTTTGGGGTAGCCATTGGGGGCATTCAAGCCATTGAAACGGTGAAAGCTTCGGGCCTAGAATCGGATTTATTTACTAAATTTGCTGGTTACTATACTAAAGCCCTTAATTCCAAACAAAAACTCGGATTACAAACCCAAATTCTCGCCGTACTACCCACCTTACTCACCACCTTAGCCACCACGTCTATCCTGCTTATGGGTGGATTTCGCGTCATTAACGGGAGTTTCAGCATGGGAATGTTAGTGGCGTATCAACTTCTAGTGAGCAACTTTCTCAAACCCGTCAACAATTTAATTAATTTTGGCACTACCCTTCAAGAATTAGAAGCCGACTTAAACCGTCTGGATGATGTTCTGGAAAATCCTGTAGACCAACAGACAGAGAGGCTTCAGGAGACAGCCTCTTCTACTTACCCTCATTTGACAGTCCATTCCTTTCAACTGCAAGGAAATCTACAGTTACGGCAAGTCACCTTTGGTTATAGTCAGTTAGAAGCCCCTCTGATTGAAAATTTTAATTTAACCGTCAAACCCGGACAACGAATTGCTTTGGTGGGGGGAAGTGGTTCAGGAAAGTCCACCATCGCTAAACTCATCTGTGGCCTCTATCCCTTGTGGTCAGGGGATATTCTGTTTGATGGGGTGTCCCGTGACCAGATTCCCCGTTCGGTTCTGACTAATTCCCTGGCCATGGTAGAACAGGATATTTTTCTCTTTGCCGGCACTATTCGAGATAATTTGACCCTCTGGGATTCCACCATTCCCGAAGCAGATATCATTAAAGCTTGTCAAGATGCAGCCATTCATGAGGCCATTCTCTTTCAACCTGGGGGATACGATGCACCCCTGAGTGAAGGGGGAATGAATCTTAGTGGTGGCCAACGACAACGGCTAGAAATCGCTCGGGCTTTAGTGAGAAATCCAAGCATTCTGGTGCTAGATGAAGCTACCAGTGCCTTAGATGCAGAAACGGAACAAATAGTCGATCGCCATCTCAAACAGCGCGGTTGTTCTTGTATTGTGGTGGCCCATCGTCTCAGTACCATTCGAGATTGTGATGAAATTATTGTCCTCGATCACGGGAAAGTGGTGCAACGGGGAACCCATGAAATCTTAAGCCAACAACCAGGGCCTTATTTACGTTTAATTGGGGGACATTAACATGGTTTTTCAAGAAAATTTAGTAACTCCACTGGCTGAGTTTCAGCGTCATCAACCCTTTCTATTAAAGGATCTCCAAGGGGTTTGCTTAGTGGTTTCGGGGGAAGTTGCAATATTTGCCAGCGAAATGGCTGAGGAACAGCTTCGGGGTGAACGTTACTATCTGTTTACGCTTCATTCAGGGGAAATTTTATGCCCTGTCCCAGTAGAAGGCAGAGGACAGCAGGCAGGAGGCAGGAGGTTGGAAATTGACAGAGGATGCCAAGATCCGGCTTTATTCACCCAACCGTTAGGACTGTTAGCCGTTCCCCTCGAACCTTTACAACTGCGTCCTCTCCCCGATTTTAAGGCAGAAATTGCCCAAGGCAATGCCCCGACTATGGCACGTTTAGGCGGTTGGTTGGGTCATTTAGGGGAAACGTTAACGGAGGCAGAAGGCAGAAGGCAGAAGGCAGGAGGCAGGAGGCAGGGGGCAGAAGGCAGGAGGCAGGGGGCAGAAGGCAGAAGGCAGGGGGCAGAAGGCAGGAGGCAGGAGGCAGGAGACAGGAGGCAGGGGGCAGGGGGCAGGGGGCAGGGGGCAGAAGGCAGAAGGCAGGGGGCAGAAGGCAGAAGGCAGGGGGCAGAAGGCAGGAGGCAGGAGTTAGGAAGACTGTCTACCTGTTCTCGTGTGACTCCTTACTCCCTGGAAACCAATCAAGTGATTCAACCCCCTTCAGAGCAACTGGTTTGGGTAAAAGTACATCGAGGTCAAATGAGTTGGCAGGATTTTCCTTCATTATGCTTGGATGGAGAGTCCCCTTGGTTTCCTTTGGTGCAGGGAATGGGGTTAACAGCACAATGTCCCACAGAAATTGAAGTGATCCCTGAGATTAACCCTGAGATTGAATTCGATTTAACCGCTAGTTTAGGGGTGTTTCATGGTTATTTCTGCTCGGTTGTCCATCGTTACCGACAACAGCAACAAGAAGAAGCATTCCGTCGTTTTCAAGCCAGAGAACAGTTAAACCAACAATTAAGCGCTTCCGCCTTAGATCAATTGGTTTCGGTGCTACAGCCTCAACCTATCCTCAGCGATCGCAGGGAAACCCCGTTATTAATGGCCGCTGGGGCCGTGGGACGAAGACAAAAGATTGAGATTAAACCCCCTGGGACTTCAGAAAACCTGAATTTACTACAAAATCCCTTAGAAGCCATTGCCCGGGCCTCCCAATGTCGTATCCGTCGGGTTCAACTGTTGGGACGGTGGTGGCAAGAAGATCACGGGCCGATTTTGGCTTACACTCAAGAGGATCATTCCCCCATTGCTCTTTTACCTGAAACAGAGAAGGGTGATGGTTATCTTTTATTCGATCCGGTCAACAATTGTCAGGTTCGGGTAACGGCGACTCTTGCTCAAACCATCGCCAGGGATGCTTATGTTTTTTATCGTCCTTTACCTTTGCTGATTCATACTATCTCCCAACTGTTTCGCTTTGGTATTAGAGGGTATGAAAAGGACATTTTGTTCATGGTGATGCTGGGGACGGTGGCTAGTTTGTTGGGGATGGTGGTACCGCAAATGACGGGACTGTTGATCGATCAGGTGATTCCCGATAGCGATGGCCTACTGTTGTGGCAAATGGGTTTAGGCTTATTGGCTGCAGCTTTGGGAAAATCGGCGTTTGAACTGTCTCAAGGGATCATTACCCTACGGGTGGAAAATGGGACGGATGTTAATTTACAGTTGGCTGTCTGGGATCGATTGTTAAAAATTACCCCTGCTTTTTTCCGTCGTTACCCGTCCGGTGATTGGGTCAACCGTTTGATGGCCATTCGTCAGATTCGGGCGCAACTGAGTGGGGCGACGCAACGGACATTATTCAGTGGTATTTTTTCTCTGCTTAATTTAGGGTTGATGTTTATTTATAGTGTTAAGTTGGCTTGGGTTGGCTTGGGACTGTCTCTATTGGTTATCCTGGTGACGGGAACCTCTGGTTTGGTTTTAGTTGGCCAACAACGACAACAGGAACAGCTGGATGGGGACCTTGAGGGACTGACGGTACAACTGATCGGTGGAGTGACTAAGTTACGGGTTGCTGGGGCCGAAGAACGGGCTTTTGCTGCTTGGGCCCATCAATATAGTCAAAAAACCAAGCTCACTTTGAGTATTCAACAGATTAATGATGCTGTGTCTGCGTTGAATGAAGCATTGCCTTTAATTAGTTCTGTGTTGTTATTTTGGTTTGCTATGGGGTTGATGGAAATAGCCCAAATCAATGATAATGCCACTGGGTTAACACCGGGAACCTTTCTGGCGTTTAATGTGGCTTTTGCCACCTTTATTCAGGGGGTTACGGATTTGAGTAATACGTTAACCGATATTTTAGGGATTGTTCCTTTGTGGGAACGCGCTAAGTCCATTGTTGGGGCCCCCACTGAATCCGATCCCCATTGCACCGATGCAGGCCGGTTAAGGGGTGATCTGGTTTTAGATCGGATTACCTTTCGCTATCGCAAGGATGGTCCTTTTATTCTGGATAATGTCTCCCTCGAAGCTCATACGGGGGAATTTATTGCCATTGTCGGACCGAGTGGTAGTGGCAAATCAACGTTGTTTCGCTTGTTATTGGGGTTTGAAATGCCCCAAAGTGGCACGGTTTACTACGATGGTCAAGATTTAGGGGGGTTAGATGTTATTTCCGTACGACGACAGTTAGGGGTGGTGCTACAAAATGGTCGGGTTCAGCAAACTTCTATTTTTGAGAATATCGCTTGTGGAGCGTTAATCACTTTTGATGATGCTTGGAAAGTGGCAGAAATGGCCGGTTTAGCTGATGATATCCGACAAATGCCTATGGGAATGCACACGGTTGTTAGCGAAGGGGGTAGTAATTTATCGGGAGGACAACGACAACGATTATTGATTGCTCGTGCTTTGGTGGGACAGCCTAAAATTATTCTGATGGATGAGGCCACCAGTGCTTTGGATAACCACACCCAAGGGGTCGTGACCCAAAGTTTAGAAAGTCTGAAGGTGACTCGTCTGGTCATTGCTCATCGTTTGAGTACCATTCGTCGGGCCGATCGCATTTATGTCCTTGAGGCGGGCCGAGTGGTTCAAGTGGGTTCTTTTGCTCAATTAATGCAGCAAGACGGTCTGTTTTCTCGCCTGATTGCTCGACAATTAACTTAATGATTTCTTCCTTTTAAAAAATCAGGCAACCAGAGCAACATTAAGATTAAAAAACAAACCACAACTAATCCAAGAGAATAAGAATTATTTGAACTAATTGTCTTAACATTTTGCTGTAAAAAAAACAAATTTAGTACCCAATTATAATTAAACATTTTTTAGCTGATTATGATTAAATTAACCCTTTCTAGTTTACCCTAAAATCTTATGAATAACCAAGACAAAAATAACATTTTTAGAAAAGAATCTCTTGACCGTTTATCTTCTCCAGAAAGATTAGATCAATTAATGAATATTGTGGGGCGACAGGATTGGCTCCCTTTATCCACTTTAGGATTCTTAGTTTTTTTAGGAATACTGTGGAGTCTTTTTGGTAAAATTCCCGTCAATGTTACGAGCAAAGGTGTGTTGATTATGCCTCGCCGTGTTGTTAATATTCAATCCCCCCTCCAAGGTCAATTAAAACAACTTAAAGTCCAACCAGGATATTGTCTGAAAAAAGATGAAGTAATTGCAACCATTGATCCCTTTGAAACTCGCCAAAAGCTAGAACTTGAAAAGGAAAAATTAGCCCAATTACAAGGTCAAGAGCAACAAGCAACTACTCTTCAAATTCAACGGACTAAGTTAGAAATTCAAGCAACACAACAAGAACAAATCAGTAAAAAACAACGTCTTGAAGATGCACTAAAATTAAGTCCTATTCTCAAAGAGCGAGAAATACAAGCCATTGAACAAGAAAGAATTAGTGTCAACAAACAACTGGCTAATATTCAATCCTTAAATCCAATTTTAAAAGAGAAAACTCTGAAATCGATTGAGACACAAAAAATTAATCTTCAACAACAACTAGAAGATGCTCAAACTCTATCTCCTTTATTAAAAGAAAGGACCGAAAAACGTCGTTCATTATTAGATGAAGGGGCTATTTCTTCAGAACAGGTATTAGAAGCAGAACAAGAATACAAAAAAAATCTCCAAGAAATTTCTAAGTTAAGAGCCGATTTAAAACAGTTAGAAACCCAAAAAACAGAAGCTGAGCAAAAATATTTAGATAACCTTGATGTGATTGCAAAATATCAAGCCAAGTTACGAGAACTAGATATCAAAGAAACGGAAACTCAACAAAAATATTTAGAAAATTTAAGTACCATTTCTCAGTTAAAAGCCGAATTACAAGAACTGGATACTCAAATTAAAATTCTTGAACAAGATAACTTAAAAGCTTCCACTGATCGCCAAAATGAAATTCAAGCAGTTAAACATAACATCGCTCAATTTCAAAAACAAGTAGAATTCAATCAAAAAATTAAAAGTCCTTACGATGGATGTATTCTTGAAGTTACTAAAACCAATAATGCTTTCCTTAATCTTGGGGATAATATCGCTTCTATTAAAGTGAATGATAGCTCAGAAGAAATCGCCAGTGTGGCTTATTTTCCAGTAGGAGAGGGCAAAAAAATTAAGCCAGGAATGAATATTTATATTACCCCTGATACCGTTCGTCGTGAACAATTTGGTGGTATTGTCGGAGAAGTCAATCATGTTTCAGTTTTTCCCATTACTAAACAAGGAGCCACCAATTTGATCGGCAACCCAGAAGTGGTAGAGGAATTGATTGCCAAAGTCGGTCCAGTCATCGCAGTTCAGGCTAAATTACATCTTGATCCTGCGACTCCTAGTGGTTATCAATGGTCTTCTTCTAATGGACCGCAAAACTTACAAATAACCTCTGGAACCACCACCATTGCCCGTGTTACCATAGAAAAACAAACCCCCATCACCCTCATTTTACCCATTCTTCGAGAATGGAGTGGCATCTATCATTTTTCTGAACGATAGTGCCTCAGTCCCCACTCGAGCGCCATAGGAGAGTGAGCAACTTCTGTGCGATAGCGCCGGAGCGTAGTGAGGAACTTCTGACTTCTGACTTCTGACTTCTTAAACATACCTGATCTAATCGAGAAAAATCAGTTACAGTATTAAATAAAAGCTAAGACGCGCCCCTGATTATTATGACATCTTCTTCCCTTGCAGTTCGAGAACTTCCTATCTTCCCCTTACCCGAAGTTGTTTTATTTCCTGGTCGTCCTCTTCCTCTGCATATCTTTGAATTTCGTTATCGCATGATGATGAACACCATTTTAGATGAAGATCGCCGTTTCGGTGTGGTGATGGTCAACCCTGTCAACGGAGAAATTGCTCAAGTCGGATCTTGCGCTGAGTTAATGCGTTTTCAACGTCTACCTGATGACCGCATGAAAGTTTTGACCATGGGACAGCAACGCTTCCGAGTTCTTGAATATGTCAGAGAAAAGCCTTATCGGGTGGGTTTGGTCGAATGGATCGAAGATCAGCCGACGAGGGAAAACCTTCATCCCTTGGCGACTGAAGTCGGACAGTTGCTACAGGATGTGGTGCGTCTTTCAGCTAAGTTAACGGATCAAAAAATTGAACTACCTGATGATTTACCTGAACTTCCTGTAGAATTATCCTATTGGGTGGCTGGTAACTTATATGGAGTCGCAGCAGAACAACAAGCACTCTTAGAGATGCAAGAAACCAAAGAGCGTTTACAACGGGAAGTTGAAATTTTAACCTCTACTCGTAATCATTTGGCTGCACGTACAGCTCTTAAAGATGTGCTGAATTGATCGAAAATAATTGGGTCTAAAACCCCGCCTTAAACTCCCCCGTTAAATCACAGTAGGTTGGGCGATCAGTAATCATAGATCCCAGGGATTAAAGTTGCTCAATATCCGTCTTTTTGACAGGTAACACTGGATAACTACCGTATATCTTGAGAACCTTTGTATGATCCCTTAACCCATCGAGGGCCTCAGTGATGTTAGGAACATCATGGCTCCCTTCCACATCAAGATAAAAGACATATTCTCCTAGCGATCGCTTAGTGGGACGAGATTCAATGCGACTTAAGTTAATGTTTCGTTCAGCAAACACCTGTAATGGTTTCATCAGGGAACCCGGTACATTTTCAGGGACGCTGAAAGCTAAAGAGATACGAGTCCCCACCGTAGGACTGGGATCAGGATCTAAGGCCATTACCCAAAAGCGAGTACAGTTATCGGCATAGTCGTTAATATGATTGACTAAGATAGGGACATGATATAGTTTGGCCGCACGAGGGGCCGCGATCGCTGCTGATCTGGGTTCAGGGTTGATTTTTTGTAAGGCTTCGGTGGTAGAATTGGTAGGAATTAAGGCGACATTGGCTAGGTTTTGCTGTAACCATGCTTGACATTGTGCCAACGCTTGAGGATGGGAATAGACGGTTTTGATCCCACTTAGAGAGGTTCCCCGTGAAAACAAAGCATGGATAATAGGCAAAACTAACTCTTGTTCAATTTTTAGCCCATCGAGTTGCCATAATGTATCTAAGGTACTGGCGACGCTCCCTTCCGTTGAATTTTCTACCGGAACCACTGCTTTTTGGGTCTCTCCTTTAGCAACAGAATACAAAGTTTGAGCAATACTGGGATAAGGACACAAAAGAGAGGGTTGTCCTTGAGTGTTTTCTAACCAATGTGCATAAGCTAAAGCTGCGGTTTCTGCGTTGGTACCAACGGGTCCAAGATGAGCAATAGAAATGACCATAAGCGATGTTTTGAAGAGTTGAATGTTAGAGGTTAACTGCTTTGTCTAGGTAGCAAAAATCTATATATATCTGCTCTATATATATCTGCTAATATATTATAAAGTTTAGCAGATTATTTGACCATTTTTTAACAATTCATCAAGGAAAGCTAATAGTAGCAAATGCACAAACTTTATCACCACAACAAGAGTTAGTAGAAGACTTGATGGCT
>JASJDD010000049.1 GCA_030065735.1 Crocosphaera sp. | reverse complement strand
GGTTTAGGATTATCTATCAGCCATGATATTATTGTACAAGGACATCAAGGACAAATTTTAATAGACAGTGAAGAAAACTGTTATACCGAATTAAAAATTATTTTACCTATAGGGGATGTTATGGAACAAAATCAATTGAAAGAACAGAATTAGTTAAAGACAGGATCAGATTCACGATGAGAAGCAAACTTAACAGAAGCAATAATAATATGGCGATCGCTATCAAAACTCAGCCATCCTTGACGTTGAAATTCTCCCAACAAACGAGTCACCGTTACCCTGGTGGTTGCAATAGCACTGGCTAAATTTTGATGTGTTAAACGAACTTTAATGCGAGTTCCTGCTTCTGTGGTTTCCCCTAACTCTTGTTTGAGTAAACAAAGTAATTGTTGTAGGCGATCTTCAACCCGTTTCAATCCTGAAATGGCTAACAAAGCTTCTGTTTGACGCATTCGACGGGCTAATTGAGTAAAAGCCATTTGACTTAACTCAGCAGAGTTGCTCAAATCCTCAACAGCATACCACTTTAAATAAAGATCCGATAACCCTCTTACTTGATAGGAATCGACAGACGTTAACCACGAACCAAAAAAAGTACCAGGTTGGGCCCATCCTAACAAAATGTCTTCCCCTTGGGGGGATAGTTGACTTAATTGAGCAATACCACGATAAACTTGCCAGATACCTTCTTTGACGAGAGGAATATTTTCTGCTCGTTCATAAAAGTGTAGTTGCCCTACCTCTGTATCTTCAAGGGCCAGAGGTTGCGTTGGGTTATAGGCTAGTAGCATCTTAATTTGAGTCTTCCCACCATTAAAGGACAATACTTTACGAAATAGTCTAAAAGATGAAGGTAAACATTGGGTAATCATCAGATTAAAAGACTTAAGCCCATTGATTGAATTTTACAAACGTAAATTTTCTGCTACAGTGGCAAACAACCCGTTAATTTTCTTAACGAAGGGTCTACTCCTACACTTAATCATTAACCGAATGAAATTATTATTCAATCAATTGATCATTGCTGGTGTGAGCGTTTGTGTCTCGTTCGTCTCTCATACCATAGTCGTGGCCTCTGGAGAGGGGGAAGCCGGGGTCAAGTTACGACCCCTTCCTTCTGATCGCTATTTACCCCAAACCCCTGTATCTCCTCGAGGTTATATTTGGCCGTCCCAAGGAAACCTTACCTCTGGGTTTGGGAAGCGTTTTGGTAAGCTACATACAGGGGTTGATATTGCGGCCCCCATTGGGACTCCCATTGTTGCAGCGGCCTCTGGAGTGGTGGTGTTTGCAGGTTGGAGTAATCAAGGTCTGGGTTATCAAGTGAGTATCCGTCACCCTGATGGTAATGTCAGCGTTTATGGACATAATCAACGGCTTTTAGTGACTTCGGGCCAAACGGTAAAACAAGGTCAACAAATTGCTGAAATGGGGAGTACGGGATTTAGTACAGGACCCCATTTACATTTTGAAATTCGTCCTAGAGGCAGAAAAGCAGTTAATCCCATGGCTTTTTTACCCGGGCAAAAACCCTCTTTAACCCCAGAACAAGCTGAGTTAATTAGGCGTTAATCTATTATTATCGATTTTTAACGATGAAAAGGAATGGAAACTAATGGCAATAGGGTTATTAATATGAAATACCAATCAATGCCATCAAAACTAATATAGTCTGACTCATTAAATAAGGCATTGATTCTTTCTTCGAGTCGGTTATCTAAGCTCAGATCATGAAAGGCTGCTTCTACGACTCCTAAAGGGTTGGCTGTTGCTATTCTATTAATTTCTTGAGCAATAATGAGTAAAGATTCTGCTAGGATTAAAGGGTCAACGGTTTGGGATGCTTTTTGATCAGCGCGGATTTCTCTTAAGAGTAATAAATTTTGCCAAAGTATGTCCGTTTTGGGTAACCAAAAACTAATCCGTTTTAACCAACCTAACCAGAAAAACCAAAAAGTATCATGGTAATAAGCATGGGCCTGTTCGTG
Organism: Crocosphaera sp.; assembly: GCA_030065735.1. Lineage (GTDB taxonomy): Bacteria > Cyanobacteriota > Cyanobacteriia > Cyanobacteriales > Microcystaceae > Crocosphaera. Next base: position 24,699 of record JASJDD010000049.1, on the reverse strand, counting down.
GGCGATAACTGCTTTTAAGTGGTCATCGTCTAAGGTATTTAAAATACCATTGCTAATGATGAGTTCTGAATGCCAAAAGCCAACTTGTGCGCTATAAGGTAAATTGGTGTTGATAATTCTTGCTGGATGATTATCGATGTTTTTTTGAGCATATTCCTTTACTTTTTGAGTGGACAACCATCCTTGATACGTAATTTCTAACCCTCTTATGAGAGCAAATACTAGGAAACAGACTGCTAATAGATAACTGAAACGACTAGCGGGAAATCCTAACATTTCTCCATGATAACCCATAGAAATGACGGCGGTTGCTGTCATTAATAAGAGCAAAGGGGGTAGTATAAAAGTAATCAGCGATCGCTGCCAATTACTCATCTCATCAAGACACAGAGAAGACAATAACCGTATTCCCATAGCCACCGCCAAAGCCATTAAAATCATCATTAAGTGCATAGTTAAGGTGTCCCCCGTTGACGACGAATGGCTTGGAGACGAGTTGCGATCGCCTCTAATTGTTCTAAACTGGCTGCATCTAAACTCTCAGCAAATGAAGCTACTATATCAGGATTACTAATAGCAAGAAATTGTTGCAATTGTTCATAAGCTTGTAGTGCTTTTGCTTGTTCACGGGACACTAACGGTTCCCAGATAAAAGCTTTATTGGTCTTGCAACATTTAAGCCAACCTTTTTTAGTTAAACGGTTTAACACAGTGGTAACAGAAGCATAGGCCAGTTCCCGTTCTGGATCAGCTAAAATGTAATCATGAATTTGTTTCACTGTAGCTTGGCCAAAGTCCCAAATAATCTCTAAAATTTCCGTTTCTAAGGTGCCTAAAGACAGTTTTTGGGGGCGATACTCAGGTAAAGGAGACATAGGTTAAGTATAAGAACAATTGAAGAAAAATACAATCAACTAATGATGTTGTTGCTTGTCATCTTACTAATATTTCTTAGCCATCAATGGTAAATATTGTCAAAATTTAAGACTTATTCCCGATTATAACCCAACTCCGAACTCAGGTTTATTTTTTGATATGATTAAAATATGTAAAGAAAATGAGACAAGGAACTAAAGAATGCGAGTTGCGATCGTTGGTGCTGGTTTAGCGGGTATGGCCACGGCCATCGACTTAGTAGACGCGGGTTGTGAAGTGGAAATCTTTGAATCTCGTCCCTTTGTCGGTGGAAAGGTGGGTAGTTGGGTAGATAAGGACGGAAATCACATTGAAATGGGGTTGCACGTCTTTTTTGGCTGCTATTATAATCTTTTTGCCCTCATGAAAAAAGTAGGGGCGATCGATAATTTACGCCTCAAAGAACACACCCATACTTTCATTAATCGTGGGGGTAAAATTGGAGAATTAGACTTCCGTTTCCCCGTTGGTGCGCCCTTTCATGGGTTAAAAGCCTTCTTTACCACCTCCCAACTCTCAGCGATTGATAAAATGGCTAATTCTCTAGCTTTGGGAACCAGTCCTTTAGTTCCAGGGTTATTGAACTTTGAGGGAGCAATGAAAACCATTCGCAACCTAGATTCTATCAGTTTTGCGGACTGGTTTCGCAAGCATGGGGGTAATGATGGCAGTTTAAAACGGATGTGGAACCCCATTGCTTATGCGTTAGGATTTATTGATACGGAGAATATTTCTGCCCGGTGTATGTTGACTATTTTCCTCTTTTTTGCGACTAAAACAGAAGCTTCTATATTAAGAATGTTAGAGGGGTCTCCTCACGAATATCTCCATAAACCCATTACTAATTATCTAGAAAGTCGTGGGGTAAAAATTCATACTCGACGCAGAGTTAGAGAAATTTTATATACAAAAAATAACGATCAATTTGAAGTTACAGGATTAATTATTCCTGATGGAGAAAAAGAAGAAACGATCACCGCAGATGCTTATGTTTGTGCTTGTGATGTACCCGGTATTCAACGATTAATTCCTGAAGCTTGGCGTAAATTTTCTCTGTTTGATAACATCTATCAATTGGAAGCGGTTCCTGTGGCAACTGTACAATTAAGGTTTGATGGTTGGGTAACAGAATTACAAGATGAAAACAAACGTAAACAGTTAAAACAAGCAGCAGGAATTGACAATTTATTATACACAGCCGATGCTGATTTTTCTTGCTTTTCTGATTTAGCTTTAAGTAGTCCTGGGGATTATTATAAACCCGGACAAGGTTCACTCTTACAATTAGTTTTAACTCCTGGTGATCCTTTTGTTAAAGAAAAAAATGAAGATATTGCTAACCATGTTTTAAAACAAGTTCATGACTTGTTTCCCTCCTCAAGAGACTTAAATATGACTTGGTATAGTGTGGTGAAATTAGCTCAATCTCTCTACAGAGAAGCTCCGGGAATGGATGTTTATCGTCCATCTCAAAAGACTCCTATTCCTAACTTTTTCTTGGCAGGAAGTTACACGCAACAAGATTATATTGATAGTATGGAGGGAGCAACCCTTTCTGGTAAACAAGCAGCACAAGTTATCTTAGAACAAGCAGAAACCCTTAAAAAATCCCCCCAAGTTTCTACGATTCGCTAAAATAACAAAGACGGTGGGCATTGCCCACCCTACGTTTAATTATTATCTGAATATCAAATGTCTAATTGGTTAGAACATAGCGTACAAATTGAGGTTGATGCTCCCATAGAATTAGTTTGGGGGTTATGGTCAGATTTAGAACAAATGCCACGGTGGATGAAGTGGATTGACTCAGTTAAAATATTAGATGAAGACCCAGAATTATCACGCTGGAAATTAGCCAGTAGTGGCTTTGAATTCACTTGGTTATCAAAAATTTTAAAGGTCATTCCCCATCAAATTATACAATGGGAATCTGTGGATGGTTTGCCTAATCGTGGGGCAATTCGATTTTATGATCGACAAGGGAGTAGTATTGTTCGTTTGAGTGTTGCCTATGATATTCCAGGATGGTTGGGTAAGTTAATGGATAACTTATTTTTAGGGAGAATTGTAGAGTCAACCATTATGGCAGATTTAGAAAGATTTAGGGAATATGCGATGAAAGCAAAACAAAATCAATAGTTAATTGATAAAATTTTCTGATATATAAAACTTATAGATATTTAATTTGCATTGTTCTAATTTTTCTTTAAATTGGTTCGGAAAATAATAGCGTTTTGAAAAGGGATTTCTAAGTTTTATAAACTACACTTGATAAATAGCTCATTTTGTGTGGAAAATATCTTAAGATTTTGTAATTCTTTAGTTATTAACAGATACATTATCAGCATAACTATAAACTTCAATGTTTAAACTTTCTGCAATGGGTAAAGCAGTAGGATCAATCATGGGTGAAACAACGATTTTACGATTAACTTGACGGTTATATTTTTGTTGATAGAATTCTACTTTACGGCTGAAAGTATACATATCTGATTTACTCATAGAAGATTTAATTTCACAAACAATGACTAAACCATTTTTGATAATGACATCAATTTCTACTTGATCTGGACGACCAAAAACCATACCATCAGGATCATAATCATTAATATTTACAACTTCAACCCCAAAAGATTCTTCTAAAATAGCAGCTAAAGCATTGCGAAAACTTTTTTCAGAAAATAGTCCCCAACGAGAACCCAAAGCACCGATGGTGCTATCATACTTACGATTCATGTTTTTAATTTCTTCTAACGTTTCTTGATTTTGTCGATATTGTTGATCCAATTTACGGTTACTTTCTGCCCATTTCTGGTTTTGTTCATGAATAAATTCATCTAAACGACGGTTATTTTCTGCCCATTTCTGGTTTTGTTCATGGATAAATTCATCTAAACGACGGTTATTTTCTGCCCATTTGTGGTTTTGTTCGTCCCATTTTCGGTTATTTTCCTGGGATAGCTGTCGTTGTTCTTGCCATTTTCGGTCATTTTCCTGGGATAGCTGTCGTTGTTCTTGCCATTTTCGGTCATTTTCCTGGGATAGCTGCCGTTGTTCTTGCCATTTTCGGTCATTTTCCTGGGATAGCTGCCGTTGTTCTTGCCATTTTCGGTCATTTTCCTGAGATAGCTGTCGTTGTTCTTCCCATTTTTGGGCTTGTTCTTCCCTATCTCGTTGTAATTCGTCTAAAATTCGATCAACTCGTTCTTTAAATTCCTCAAATTTTTGATCGGTTTCTTGTTTAGGTGAATAATAGTCTGAAACAGTACGCAAGATAAAGTCTCGAATACTTGCATCTTCGGCAAGAATACTCGGTAATTGTTCTCTAATTAAGGTTTTAATATCATCCAGATCGCTCATTTCAACTTAATTACCATTTCTCTAATTCTAAACTAATTTCTAATTAACTTAGACAACGGTTCCGGTTAAAGGAGAACTAGCGATCGCATAATCTTTAATGGGGATACGCCCTCCCAAATAGGCCAATCTTCCCGCAACAGTAGCCATTCCCATGGCCTTGGCCATCAAAACGGGATTTTTAGCTAAAGCGATCGCACTATTGATCAACACGGCATCGGCCCCCATTTCCAAAGCTTGAGAAGCTTCGCTAGGGGTTCCTATTCCTGCATCTACCACCACAGGAATGGTCGCTTCTTCGATGATAATCTCAATATTCGCCTGAGTACGAATACCTTGACCGGAACCGATGGGAGATCCCAAAGGCATAACTGTGGCACATCCTACCGCTTCTAAGCGTTTAGCCAATAGAGGATCAGCGTTGATATAAGGCAAAACAGCAAACCCTTCTTTGACTAATGTTTCTGCTGCTTCGAGGGTACCGATGGGATCAGGTAATAAATATTTACTATCAGGAATCACTTCTAATTTGACGAAATTATTGTCTTCTTGACCCAATAATTTAGCCATTTCCCGTCCTAACCTCGCCACTCTGATGGCTTCTTCTGCCGTTTGGCAACCGGCGGTGTTAGGCAACATCCAAATCTTACCCCAGTCCAAGGCTTCGGCCAATCCTTCGTGGCCCGGTGCGTTGGTTTGTACTCGTCTCACAGCCACGGTAACGATTTGACAGTTACTAGCCGCCACACTTTGCTGCATAATGGGAATACTTGGATATTTTCCTGTACCTGTCATTAACCGTGAGTGAAACTTGCGCCCAGCAATGATTAATTCATCTGGAGAGGAGAAACTGGGGGTTCCATTGTGGCCGTTGATGGGTTTGGGAACTGGATAATGATTCAATGGGGTCATAGGGACAGGAGGAGGAGAGGGTTGAGTGTGAAAGCGATCGCCTTTAAAATTATCTAGTATGGGATCGCTTTGTTGATTAATCACTAAATCTGCAATGAGAGAAGCCGTAACTGGGGCCAGTAAAATACCGTTACGATAATGGCCCGTGGCTAAAATTAAATTATTGCAACCATAATATCCTAAGATCGGTAACTCATCGGGAGTACAGGGACGATACCCCCACCAAAATTCTTCAATTTCCCAGTTAGCTATCTCTGGATACAGCCTAGTGGCCCGTTTAATTAAGGTTTCGATCCCTTGAGGAGTATTATGGGGAGTCCAACCCACATCTTCAGAGGTGGCACCAATGATTAAACGTCCATTCTGACGGGGGACTAAGTAGGTTTCTGGACCATAGAGAACCCGTTGCAGGGGATAGGGTTCATTAGGGGTGTTAGGCATCTTCACGGCTAACATTTGCCCTTTAACGGGGTGTACAGGAAGGGGGAGAATTTGACTAGCCCATGAACCATTGGCAATAATGTAGGTGTTCCCTTCTAATTCCCCTTGATTGGTTAAAATACTGGTAACATTTCCCTGTTTTTGTTGTAGGGTTTGCACGGTTACACCATCTCTAACATTAACCCCCAACTGTTGTGCTGCTTGACGTAACCCTTGCATCACCTGACGATTATCCACTTGCCCATCTTCAGGATACCACCACCCTCCCACGACATCATCCCCTAACCCTGTCTGGTAAAGACGAATAGCAGTTTTATCTAACCATTGACCTTGATTGTTGTGGCGAACATCAGCTAAAGGTAGATCGTACACTGGGGCAAGAATACCACAAGGATTGTAACCGAGATCCAATCCGCTGAGGTCTTGTAGTTTTCGTATCCATTCGGGATATAACCAACGGGACTTGAAACATAAATCTAATAAAGGGCCTGGGGGTAATTCCTCGGCGTGGGGGGCTAACATTCCGGCCGCAGCTACAGACGCGGTTTGGGGGAAGTTACGATTACACACAGTAACAGATGCACCCCGCAGTTTCAAATCCACCGCGATCGCCATTCCAATGATTCCACCGCCAATAATAATAATATCGTTTGTTGCGTTCATAATTAGATTAAAAGTATTATCACCCCACTCTTTTTACCTTACCTTGTTTGGGAGATAATTCAGAGGCGATTAGTGGTCTCAATTTGGAAATTTTGTTTAAGATAATTTGTTTAAGACGACCACATTATTAATTTTCATTTTCCCTTGATTGATAATACGCTCAAATCAAAACCTTATGAAATCTTCTTATTGGGCCATTGAACAGTTACCAGGGTTAAGTAAAGCCAACCAAGAACAATTAAAATCTTTAGGGATTAATGATACTGAAGATTTACTCAAGGTAACTAAAACTAAAACAAATCAGCAACATTTAGCTAATCAATTAAAGTGTCAACTACAATTAATTAAAAAATGGGTTGCTTTAGCTGACTTAGCTAGGGTTCCGAGTGTAGGATGTGATTATTGTGGACTCATTTTACACTCCGGCATTATATCAGTGAAACAGTTAGCGCAAACTTCTGTTAGTTCTTTACATCGACAAATTCTTAAGTTACAAGTTGCTACATTACAACGGAAAGATTTATGTCCTTCTCCTGACGTGGTAAAAACTTGGATTAATGAAGCCAAAATAATCAATAATTAATCATGGAGGAAACAATGATGACAGATTTTTCTAATTTAGAATCATCTAATATTTGGGATTATAAACCTGCCTGGTGTCAACCTTGGTCTATTTTATTAACTGGAATCGTTTTAAGTAGCGGTAGTTGGCTGATTTTTAATCTTATTTGGTTAACGGTTATTATTTCAATTTTAGTGGTAATTTGGTGGATATACTTTTTAATTCTCTATCCTCGAATGTTTAAAGAGTACGTAGAAAGTCAAAAACAAGTTTAGTGATTAACCAATCAATCTTGATGATATTAAAATAAAGATATAGTATTTAACAATGGCTGCGAAAGATCCTTTATCAAGGTCAGAAGAAATTGAACAACTTGTTGCTAATAATAACTTAAATGATGCTACTAAGCAACTGATGGATTTTCAGAAAGAATTTTCTATTGATCGGGCTAAAAAGCGAGAAGTTATTCTTATAAAAAGTCAATACAAATTATTAAATGATCAAAATCGTTTAGGCACTATAACTTATGAGAAGTATAACTTAGAGATTAGAAAGTTAAAATTACAAATTTTAGAGTTTAAGGATTCTATTATCGATGAATATAATCAACATAATTTAGAGCATAATAATGCTATTTCTGAAACATCAGTTATCGATAATACTTCAGAAAATACAGCACAAGAATCTTCTCAACCTTCCAAAACCAAGTATGAAATAGCAAGAGAAAACTTTTTGAAGCAAAAACATAAAAAACAAAAAAGAACCCAAACCGTTGTTAAAGTAGTTGATATTGGTAAACGTTATAAAAGTAAGGTAGTTAATTTTTGTTTGTCTCCTATAAATCTTGAATTAAATTTAGGAGAAATTACTACAGTTGTGGGAGAAAATGGGAATGGAAAAACAACACTTTTACGGATAATTGCAGGTGATTTAGCCATCAGTGAAGGAGAGTTGACTTATCCTCTTTTAATGAAAAATAACAAAAAAGATTGGTACTTAATTAAACAAAAAATTGCTTATCTTCCTCAAGAATTACCGAAATGGTATGGATCGTTAATGACTAATTTACATTTTACAGCAACCATTAATGGAATTAAGGGACAAGATAATATCGATGAAGTTAATTGGATGATTAGTAGGTTAGGTTTAGAAGAATATCGTCAAGCAAAATGGAGTGAGATTTCCAGTGGTTATAAAACTCGTTTTTCTTTAGCGAGAGCATTAGTTTGGAAACCAAAATTATTGGTTTTTGATGAACCTTTAGCCAATTTAGATATTAATGTTCAAGCGACTTTTTTACAAGATTTAAGAGACATTATTAATAGTCAGAAACATCCGTTAACTGCAATTATTAGTTCACAGCATTTGTATGAGGTAGAAAGTATTGCAGATAAAATTATCTTTTTGAAGGATGGAGAAGCAAAATATAATGGTTTAATATCAGAGTTTAATAAGGAGAGAGAGTGTAATATATATGAGATAAATTGTAATGTTAATCAAGAATTATTAATGAATCTGTTGAAACCAATGGGATGTAGTAAAATTAAGGAATCTGGAACTAATTTTATTATTTATGTTCCTGTTTCTGTTAGCAATGCAGAATTGTTACAAGTTTTAGCAACTCATAAAGTTTCTATTAAATATTTTAGGGATATTAGTCAATCAACTCGTCAGTTATTTGAAACTTAAGTTATGATACTTAAATCTTTTAAAAAATTTCTTAATCCTAATTTTCTGCAACGGATAGATCAAGAATATTTACTGAATCATCCGAGATTATGGACATCAAAAATTCATTATTTAATTTATTACTCAATAATAGGTTATTGGTTTTATCAGCAATTAGTTTATAATCAGAATTTTAATATTTTAAAACAGTACGGTATTATTCAACTATATTGGGAATGGTTGAAAGATTTTTGTTTTAATTTAATTTGTTTCTTGATTAGTTCTTGTCCTTTTATTATCTTATTAACAAGAATAGCAATCAAAATAAATATTGATAATTATCACAATATCAAGCATATTTATCTTAATTACTTTGTTTAAAAATAACCGAAATTCTACTTCTTCAAATATTTATCTTATTTTACTTCCCTATATGATAACCTTCGGTTCTATTTGCTTGGTTAGTTTACTTAAAAGTAACATTATAAATTTTCTTGAGCAAGTTAGTTTGTTAAATTCTTTTAAAATATGGGATAGTCCCAAAGAAAAAAGTGTAAGTTTATATTTATTAAGTAGTATTGCTTTTGTTCCCTTTCTTCCTTATCTCGCTAATCAAATGATTAAAAGATTATCTTATCCAAAAAAAATATGATACTTAAATACATTAAAAAAGTTCTTAATCCTAACTTTCTGCAACAGATAGATCAAGAATTTTTACTGAATCATCCAAGGTTATGGACGCTTAAAATTCATTATCTTTGTTATTATGTTGGAATTGTTAATGTATTATTATTGATTGGTTTTTGTCTTTATCGTTTTAAGATTTATCATACCACTACATTACGTGAAGTAAAAGTAGTTTTCTTTACTATTAATAGTATAGTGATCATAGGTTGGGTAATTCTACAATTTTATTATAATGTTGCTTATAATCCTGAGAAGCAGTTTGGTGAAGTCGATTTTAATAAGGGTTGGTTATTTGATATTTTTGGATATTTACTTTGTTTCATTATTCTTTCTTCACCGGGAATAATATTTTGTTTGATGGTTCAATATAAAATAATAAACTATCCTATTAGTCAAGATAAGATAATTTCAGATTTTATGATTTTAAAGTTATTGGAAATGGATAAAATGGGATTAGAAACCTTTAATAAGAAGTCATGTTCAGAGTTTACCGAAGAAGAATCACAGATTGAGTGTACACCTTACTTTGAAAAACAGGAAGATGAAAATATATTCGATTATAATTATCGCTTTTTAAATCAACCTCAATTTAATATCAGAGCAAAAGAAATACAAAATAAAATTATTGATTTACAAAATTTTAATAAAAACTATTTTGAAATCGATTCTTTTTTACAACAAAATACTGATATAAATTGTAGTCAAGATTTTGAAGATTGCAAACTCATATTATTTTTAACATCTGAAAGTTTCGACTGGATTATAAGGAATATTTGTAATTATAATGAGTCTCAAAAAATAATTAAACTTATGTATAATTCTCTGAAAAGAGAAAAAATAATTAAATCTCTTTCTCTTCAGAAATATGACTATTTTTTTGATTTAATCAGTAAATATACAGGTAAAAGAATGAAGTCGAAAGAAAAAGCTAATGATTTTTTAGAAGAAACAAGGCAAACATATATGAACTATCGATTGATGATTACACAATTCAATTTTAAATACATCATAAAAGATATATTTTTAAGCGTTTTTACGTTATTAGCTATTTTTCTCTTTGCTACTTTAATGATCATAAATACAAAATCTTTGTTTATGGAAATTTCGAGATTAATAGTATTATTAGTATCAATTTATTTATCTAGTGTTTTAACGACAACAACTTTAGTTAATATTCCTGATTGTTATGATAAAAACAATTCTTTAAATGAGTCCTGTACAATTTTTTTATTGATTTTTTACAGTGTAATTTATTTGATTTTTATCTTATTAAATATTTTTTTCAAAAAGTGTAAAAATCATAATTCAAAAAATTATGATCTAAAAATAATATTATCATTCATAAATCTTCTTATAATTCACATAACAATCCAATTATTGTCACTTACAGTAACAATATGCTTGGAGATAAATAGCTCAATGATTTATCAAACCGAACCTTCTATTTGTGATATTACTATACCTGCAATAGAGAGTATCAGAAAGCAAACATCTGTAGATATTCAAAGGAATACTATGTATAAAAATTATGATTTACTTTATTTAACATATGGTCTGATATTAGCTATAATCTATATTTCGACAACACCTTATATAAAACATTTTTTAATAAAAAACTCATCACTCCCAAAAGAAAAATGAAACCCAAACTTACTAATATTCAAATCCTCATCCAACAAGGAGACTTACAAACAGCAATTACTCAACTTATAGAACTAACAGAAAACACACATTATCATAACGAAATTATCCTCCATGCTGCGAGTTTTAAACAACTACAAAAAAGCGATTGCCAAGGTATTTTATCCTCTGAAGACATCAGAAGAGAGAGAAATAGACTTACTTATGCTTTACTAGAAGTTATCCACGAAATCAACCCTAACCCAACTCAAATAACAAATAATAATCAACAAAATAGAGAATTATTAGATATCATTAAACAATTAGCAAATAAACCCATTCATGTGGAAGCTAAAGCAGTGTCCCAAGGAAATATTAATCAAACCCATTCTAATATTGGTGATAACATCGCAGGAGACAAAAATATAACCTATAACGATAACTCTCAAAACATAACTGAAGCTATCAACGAAATACAAACTATTTATCAAAAAGTTGCTGAAAACTATCCCGATAATACCACAACTCAAGGAATCAAAACCATCGAAATAATAGAAAATAATCCTACCTTAAAAAATAAACTAATTACTGCTGCAAAAGAAAGGGGACTCGCTGCATTAGAAAAAGCATTAGATAACCCCGTTGGTGCATTTGCGATCGCAGCAATAAAAAGCTGGATTAACAGTTAACTAGAATCCAGATGTGATAAACTGGAAATGTAAGCATTCAGCCGTCAGCGTTTAGCGTTCAGCTAAGAGATAAAAGCTATAAGCATTCGCTTAATCTCAGTCACTTTAGATAAACACATATCTCTAAAGTCTCTCAATATCAAATCCTCCTTCCTTTGCTTTAGTTTTAAGCTGATGGCTGATAGCTGATAACTGAATGCTTACCTAGAAGTTCTTGTTTCTTAGTTTATTTTAGATGTTTTCTAAAGACAATCTTTTTGCTATTTCCTTATTTCCCTATTTAGGGTTTTTATGGTTTCTAACTCGTTCCCAAGAAACTCCTCGTTTAGCGTTAATTGGATTTTATGTTTTATTAGTATTTGTAGCGGTTACTATTCCTGCTGGAATTTATGCTAAAGTTCACTATGGAGAAGCATTAGCTAATATTGATTGGTTACATGGTAGCGCAGAATCTTTCTTAACTTTGTCTAATATTTTAGTTGCTTTGGGGTTTCGTCAAGGAATTATAGAGTATCAAAAGAAACAAAAAGAAACGCAAACAGATGATTAATTAACACTGATGATTGTTTGCACAGGAATAACCACATTAGGAAAAGCTATAAGCATGACTTTCTCTTTCCGATGTCATGACAATAATTTCTCCTTTTAATAATTCTACCCTTTGATCCTCAAAACATCCTGCTGCGATCGCTTGATGATACTGTCTAATCATCCATTGATAAGTGTTTCGTGTCATGATAATTTATTAGCAACACTACTTTTTATATTTTAGACTAAAGAAGAAAAATAAAAATTATGAATTCTTTACCTATTCCTTCCTTTTTTGATGCCAAAAAAGTTAATAAATTTTGGCGAGTTCCTTATCTACAAAGATCACGTGAAGCTAAAGAATGGAAAGAAAAGTATAAAATAACATCATCAGCAGAAGATAAAACTAAAATCATCTTATTATTAATTGATGTACAAAATACCTTTTGTTTACCTGATTTCGAGTTATTTGTTGCGGGAAAATCAGGCAATGGTGCAGTAGAAGATAACATGCGTTTGTGTGAATTTATCTATCGAAATTTAGGCAAGATTACCACCATTGCAGCGACGATGGATACCCATAAAGCGATGCAAATTTTTCACCCTATTTTTTGGGTAGATGAACAAGGAAACCATCCTCAAGCTGGTATTACTATGATTTCTTACGAAGAAGTTAAACAAGGACGCTGGAAAGTTAATCAAAATATTACTCATAACTTAAATATCTCTCTTGAAAAACTAGAAAACTATGCCGTACATTACGTTAAAAAAGTGACAGAAGATAGTAAATACCCCCTAACCATTTGGCCGTATCATTCCATGTTAGGAGGAATTGGTCATGCGTTAGTTTCTTCCGTTGAAGAAGCCTTATTTTTTCATAATATGGTTCGCAGTAGTCAAACTCAATTTCAATTAAAAGGAGATAACCCCTTAACCGAAAATTACTCCGTTTTAAGTCCAGAAGTGTTAGAAGATAATCAAGGGAACAAAATAGCACAAAAAAATACTCAATTTTTAAACCAATTACTGTCTTTTGATAAGATTATCATTGCTGGTCAAGCCAAAAGTCATTGTGTTGCTTGGACTGTTGAAGATTTACTCACAGAAATTAAACAAAAAGACCCCAATTTAGCCAAAAAAGTTTATCTTTTAGAAAATTGTACCTCTCCTGTGGTAGTTCCCAATGCTATTGACTTTACACCCCAAGCAGACGCAGCATTTGAACGCTTTTCTGATGCAGGAATGCACCGAGTTACATCAACTGATGATATCCAAACGTGGTAACTGATAACTGATAACTAATAACTGTCAATCATTTGTTATGCTTAGTATCAGGAGTGAACAATGATTGCTCTATCTTAAAAACGAGTAATTCTAAAACAGAGTTAATTATGAATAAAGTTAAAACCCTAGCAACAAAAGTCTCAAAACGCTTTATGGCCACGTTGGCCTTATCTGGATGTTTATTAGCTGGTGTGCAAACCTTGTCTTTAGCGAATGGTGGGTCCGGACTGGTTATTTTTAGTGGTGTCGAAGAACGTAGTGACATCCTCAATTATAAACTAGACTTTAATGGACGACCCAGATTTTATGGGGAACGCATCAGACTACGTATTTCCAAGAAGAAATTAACCCAAGGGGTAAGTAAATTTTTTATCTCTTATCTCAAAGATCCCGAATTTGATGGGAAATTCAACACCAATTCTGTAGAAGTACGAGTTGACGGCGAATCTCTACCCCTCAGAGAAGTTTACTGGGACAAAGAGAGTCGTGTGGTAGAAATTGACCTACAAGAACCCCTTGAAGCGGGAAATTCAGCAGAAATTGTCTTTTCTAACGTCAAAAATCCCAGTTCTGGTACTTATTACTTTATTGGAGATGTACTAACATCAGGACAAATTCCTTTACGGGTTTATGTAGGGACTTGGATACTTTCTTTTTCTCGTACCTAAGAGGAGTTCGGGGTTCGGAGTTTATCGCTTTGCTCAAAGTCAGAAGTTCCTCACTCCGTTCCGGCGCTATCGCACAAAAGTTCCTCACTGCGTTCCGGCGCTATCGCACAGAAGTTGGAAAAAAAGGCAAGACGAGTCATAATTTCTTTCTTTATTTCCTACTTTTAAGTACAGTTTGTTTTGATTAGTTTTTAATCACTTCTGACTTCAAACTTCACACTTCTGTGCGATAGCGCCGAAATGTATCTCCTAGTTATAGTTGATACGGTAGAACCGTTTTTATTAAGAGTTAACTGGGGATTCTAGTTACTCTGTCTGTTCTTCCTCTAATTGTTTGATGGTATTTAAAGATTTTTCGGCATTATTTGTGTTACCTTGGGCGTTAAATAATTCTGCTGCTTTTTCTAAATCGGCGATCGCTTTTTCCCTTTCCTCTAGTTTAAATCGAGTCACCCCTCGGTTATGATAAGCATCGGCAAAATTAGCATTGAATTGAATCGCTTTGTCATAGTCTTCAACCGCTTGCAAGGACTTTCCTGAACGATTATAAGCTAAGGCACGATTATAATAAGCTTTAGCGTTATTTGGGCTGAGACTAATGGCTTGATTGTAGTCTAAAATAGCTGCTTGGTGATTGGCTAAATCATCTTTAGCGTTACCTCGATAAATATAAAAATCTGCATAGTTGGGTTCTAATTCAATAGCTTGGGAACAATCTTTAATAGCTTGTTCATAATTTTTCAGTTGATAATAAGCATAACAACGATTACCATAAGCATAGGTATAATCAGACTTTAATTCTATGGCGTTATTATAATCATCAATTGCTTGCTGAAATTCCTCTAAAACTAAGTAAGAATAGCCCCTATTATAATAAGCATCAGCATCGGTTTGGTCGAGTTTAATGGATTCACTAAAAGCGTCGATCGCTTCTTGATAGTTTCCTGCATCGATCTCATCCACTCCTTGATTATACCAGTCTACAGCCGTAACTGGTGAGGTTTCTTTTGACTCCTCTGAAACATTTTCTTGGGGGGTTTCTGGGGTTTCTTGACTGAAACTCTCTGCAACATTTAAAGTGATATTAGTTAGAGAAAAACAACTGCTAATCAGTAAAGTAATCGATAAATTCTTGAGTTTAGTCATGGTCTTTTAATTAGGTCAAACAATCAATTAATCTCTTGATTTCCCATCAGATGGTTCTTCCTGCCTTCTTCAATATAAATGACGGGGAGTAGAAACGGCAAGCACCCCTAATACGTTAATTCCTTTATTGCGTAAAATTCTGGCAGCTTCTTTAACGGTTGTTCCTGTGGTATAAATATCATCCACTAATAAAATGGGTCTAGATAAGGAATGATTTTGTAGGGATTTTCCTAATTGGAACGCTCCTTTAATATTTTTTTCTTTTTCTTCAACGGTCAAACTAAACATCGCTTTTGTTTGACGTATTCTTATTAAACCTTTCGTATTTAAAGGATATTTCGTCACTTGACAAAATCCTCTTGCTATGATGTCTGATTGATTAAAACCTCTTATTTTTTCCTTGGTCTTATGGATAGGAATAGGAACAATTAACGGAGCTATTTTAGACTTAATTAAAGAATAGTTTTGCCAAGTTTCTCCTAACCAAAACCCTAACAGTTCTCCAATTTTGGGATGTTTATCGTACTTGAAAGCTGCGATCGCTTGTTTTAATTTTCCGTCATATTCTCCCCAAACAAATAAGGGTAAGTTTCCTTGCCAAAATTTTTTAGTATCTTTTAATTGACAACTTTTTAGTTGTTTCTGACAATAAGAACAAATTTCTTGAGAGGTTGCTCTTTCACACAAAGGACAATTGTCTTGTAAGAAAAGTGATAAAATATTTTTTAACATAATCAATTCTCACAGTGAACAGTTACCAAGAAATTTAACTAATAACTGGTAACTGGTAACTGGCCACTGTTCACTATTTTAGCTATTAACAGGAACTTCAGGATACAACCCTAATTCTTTTGCTAATTGACGAGCAACATGAATTAAAAATTTTGCACCATCGGGGTTATTTTCGTGAGCCATCATGGTAGAAACTTGGACTAAAGATTCTACAAACCCTTGATCCAATAATTCACTATTTGCTGTTAATACGTTGGGTTCTTCTCCATTGGGACAGCGAAGTAATTGATCGATTAAATTAAAATATTGTTCCTGACGAGATACTGTCATGATGTCTCCTTAAAATATAGAGGATAAGGGTTAAGAGTAGTGGTTGCTTTTATTTTAGCGGTAGGAGTTCGGTTTCTTGGATAATTCTTAAGATTTTTTTCGTAATCTAGAAAGTAATTTCTGAGTTATTTGTTTAGAATTAAGATGATTAAGTTTAAATTCAATTATGAAACTAACTGCTAGACTGACTGTTGGTTGGGATTATAAAAACTCATCAGATTTCACGGCTGAGAAACTACATAAATTAGCTTTAAATAGTAATAATTATCTTCAATTCATAGCGAATCAAGTAACTGAGAGAAATATAAAAAATGTCTATCAACTAGACAAGCTTTATCGAAGAAGTCCAAAAGGAGCTAAACCGATGAAACAACTTTTGGGGGCTTTAAGTGAGATAAAATGTGAGCAAAAAATTACTTGTCATATTGATGCTTTCGCTTACAGTTTTCTCAAAGGAGCAAAAAATCTTGATTTACTGTTGCCCTTGGATAAAGAGCAATATAAAACCTTCATTCAAACTTATAAAAATTGGTCGATTCAAATCGCTGATTTAGAAAATTTTGAACGGTCTGGAAAACTAATCAACAAAGAACTTAAAGAGCAATATTTAGCTTTGAGAAAGATAGTTTCTCGGCCATCGGTTAGAGATGAAATTAGAACCTTAGCAACTTTGTTAATTAGTGGACCTTCTACCTTAGAGGAAGTATCAGAAGATATTGGACTTAACTATACTCTGGGACAACAAACTGTAGGTATCTTTGAAAACATTGAAGTCGTCAGAAAAGAGCAAAGTAAGTATATAATAGTAGAAGAAGCTCTACCTGTGGTTATTTTTTGCCTTCGAGAAACGATTGGATTAGATTTACTGAGTAATCTAGATTTTTAAGCCTATGTTATCATGAAAGAACTGATTGAGCAACTGAATGATCCAAAAATCCTAATTTATATAGCAATCGTCATTGGTAGCCAAATTCTCTATGGAATCTGGGATTATTGGAAGCAGAGAAATATTCAGCAAAGAAGGAGACATCAAGGCTTATCAGAAGAGGTTTTAATTAATCAGACTGAAAGACTCGCTTCGCGTCGGTTTAGTGCTTTACTTCAAAGTGGATTGTTATTGGCTTCAATTTTCTTGACACCTTTTGTGTTAGTCTGGATAACTCCATTGGATCAAGATAAAAATGGTTTAGCCATTGCTTTTCTGGTGTTGTTTGGTTGGATTCTTTTTAATGGGACAGATGTTATTAAAGCCTTTCTGACTGGTTTAGCATTCAAGACCATAGCTGCTTTTAAACAACCGTTTCAAGTGGGTGATTGGGTTAGCCTAAAAGGCATTAGTGGGAAAGTGGTGAGGTTTAATACGTTTTTTGTGGTGTTACAAACTGTCAATGATGACCAGATTAGCATCCCAACTCATACTCTCTGGAATGAGGTTTTGATTTCTGCGAATGGTGGCGATCGCTCTTCTTTATGTGTGATGAATTTTTATCTAGGGTGCTTTGTCAATGCTCAACAACGACAAAAAGCGGAGGATGCCATTTGGAATGCGATCCAAGCATCGGTTTATTATGAACCCTCTAAACCTATGCAAATCTATTTGAGTCAAACCTCTGAAGCGATTCAGTTAACGGCCAAAGCGTATGTCGCTTCTACTTATAATGAACCGCTTTTTGTGAGTGATGTGACGAGAGCTTTTTTGGATTTTGTCTCTCAAGAGAAGATTCCCTTAGCACCCAGTTCGTGGAAATCGAGTAAGGAAATGCCCCCTATCTCTAGGGATAAGTATAATCTATCAAAATCAAAATCATGATAAAATCGACAGTTTTTCTCTTAATAATTCCTTAAGTTGAGAAAAAGAATCTGAGAGATTGAACACTGTCACTTGTCCCATTTTGATTAAGGAGGCTATTTCTTGACGCATTTCTTGTTCTGGTTGGGAGAGGGAAGCCGCGATTTCATCTGCTAAACGACCACTTTGAGCAATGACGATTAAGGGGCGATCGACTTTAACATTTTCGGTCGCATCTACTAAAGTGATGGCCCCACCATTGATTAAGATTGTGACTGAAGGATGATCCCCGGCTAGGGTACTGGCTATCTGAGCTAACCAAGGAGACTCATCCCCCCACTGAGAACCTGGAACGAGGAAAAAATGGCTATGATGGGGTTCGAGAGTTGCTGCGTCGGGGGAAGGGTTAGGATGATTGGGCAATTTCACTAAATCGATGGGAGTGACCCCAATGAGGGGAAATGTACCGTTGATCTGGTGTTTCGCACTACCCATTAAACCCATCACACCAGCATGGGTTCCCCCATCAGCGACGAACAAGCCTAATTCTTGTGCTAGAGGGGCTAAAACTTCCACAAATAAATATTTTAGTCGCACTAAGTCGGCTTCACTAATTTGACTCGCACCGCCAATAAGAACCAGAACCGGACGACGTTCTGTTAGGTTCATGGTTGACAAAGCAGAGGTCAAATTTTGTCCAGGTTGAACTTTGAGGACTTGGGCGGTTGATTTATTGTCGAAGATTAGGGTAAAACTTGTTTCCATCTGGCGGTCAATTTCAGGATTAGACCCTTTAATTTTAGGACATCATCAGAGAATCTTTAACGAAGTCAGAAGTCAGAAGTTAGAAGTCAGAAGTTAGAAGTTGTTTTTGCAGGAGAGAATTTATGCCTCTTAAGACTTGGGTAAAATGCGTCCAATGGTCAAATTTTCAGGGATAAAAGTGGCTTTTGCAACTCGTTGAATATCCGCCGAAGTAACCGCTTCAATGGCTTGGATTTGGTCAAATAAATTACGCCAACTTCCTGTTTTTACTTCGTATTCAACTAAGGCTTTACCCATACCTAAATTAGAATCAAGAGAACGCAATAAACTGGCCCGTAATTGATTTTTAACTCGTTGTAATTCTTGGGATGAAATCGGTTGAGTTTTCAATTTTTCAATTTCTAAAGATAATTCTTGATCCACATCTTCTAGGGATGCTTTGGGAGAAGTTTGAGCATAAAATAACATTAAGTTAGGGTATTTATCAGAAGGAAACCCATTAAATCCTTGGGCAACTAAAGCCACTTGTTTTTCTTCTACTAAGGACTTATATAAACGAGAGGTTCGACCGGAACTTAATAAGGTAGAAATCACCTGATAAATGGCACTATCAGGATGACTTAACGCAGGAACATGATACCCTTCTAAATACCAAGGTTGAGAGGCTAATTTTAAGGTAACTTCTCTGGTTTCTTTTTGTTTGGGTTCTACTTTAGTCACTTTCGGAGGTTCTGGTTTTTTCCCATAGCGACCAAAATAAGTTTGGGCTAACTGTTGAACTTTTTGGGGATTAACATCACCTACAATAGAAATTGTTAGGTTATTGGGTCCATAATAAGTATTGAAAAAGTCTCGAACATCTTGACGGGTTAAATTGCGAATATCTTCGTTATAACCAATGGTAGGACGTTTGTAGGGATGTTCTGTAAAAGCAGTATCTAAAAAAGCTTCTACCATTGTACCAATGGGGTTATTTTCTGTCCGTAACCGTCTTTCTTCTAAGATGATATTTTGCTCTTTATAAAATTCTCGAAAGACGGGATCTAAAAATCGTTCTGATTCTAAGGACATCCATAATTCTAATTTATTGGATGGAAAACTATAAAAGTAAAGAGTTGCATCTGGAGTAGTTTGAGCATTAATATTAACGCCTCCTGCCGTTTCCACAATGCGTCCAAAAGCATTTTGTTGAACATAATTGGCTGCTTCGCTTTGTACTTTTTTAAAAGTTTCTGTTAGTTGTTTTATTTCCCCTTCATTTCCTGCTTTTTTAGCAGTTTTTAAGTCCATAAAAATTTTATCCAAGCGGGTTAAAACTTCTTGTTCTTTTTCATAGTTAGTGGTACCAATTTTTGTGGTTCCTTTAAAGGCTAAATGCTCTAAAAAATGAGCCACTCCTGTTTTTCCATCTGGTTCATCAGTTCCCCCAACATCAGCATAAGTCACGAAAGAAACCACCGGTGCATCGTGATTTTCCTTGATAATAAATTTCATGCCATTATCTAAGGTAAATTCTGTGACTCGTTCGATGGCACGATTCAAATAAGGGGTAATAGAAGAACTACCATCAGAGGATGCAGTTTGTGCCAAAGCGGGAACGTTTCCCCACAGTAATAATAAAAGGCAAACCAGACTAATAGCGTAACGAATAAAACGAGAGAAGTTCAACCAATGAATGACCATAGAGGTAAAAAATGTCCTAAAGGATTAATAGATTCTTTTATAGCATATCAAAATTGGAAGCTAAATGAATATAAGTTCCACTTTATTGGAATTTTTTATAATAATTTATTTTGATTAAAGTACCCAATTTCATCTAACGCAGGTTGTGTAAATTCAAATCCTATAAAAAAACTGAGACATCCTCCTTTACAAGTTATCCAACATATTTTTTCAATTTCTGGTCTATCTACAGGGTTTTTAGGATAATTTTTACATTCACCGTTAACGAAGTCAGAATTATCTCGATAATTGTTCTTGATATATGATCTCTAATTCCCCATATTGTGTACAACAATTTAATGAATTTTTATATTGTTTAGATTCATAATTTTCTGTAAAATATATGTTATTACTTCTTCTAAAGTCTAAAGGTTGTTGAGATTCCATTGATAGTTTTTGAAGAATTTTCAAGAGAAAAGAAACTTGACTTTTTTGTTTTATTATGGTAATAGTAAAACCATCCTGATTATAAATAAAGTTTGTACTAATTAAATAGTACAAATAAATCTAGTAGTCCTCAAGTCATACAATAAAAAAACATAGTTAAATAATAGAAGATTCCCCTAAAAAGTTTATACAATCTTCCTAACCAGGAGCGTTAATCCATTGAATATTCATGACCTTTAACTATGGACGGGAAATTTGCGGTAATTTAAGCACAGCCCAATCAAGGGAATGGTTAATTACCAACGGGATTGGGGGCTATGGTTGTGGTACCATTTCAGGGGTGATAACCCGTTGTTATCATGGGTTATTGGTTGCTGCTTTGAACCCCCCTCTCAAGCGAACTTTACTGCTGTCAAAACTCGACGAAACCATCCAATATGATTATCAAACCTATTCTTGCTTTACGAATCGTTGGTTTGATGGAACCATCTCTCCCCAAGGCTATTTGAATATTGAGAGTTTTCGCTTAGAAGGCACCATTCCCGTCTGGACGTTTGCTTGCGGAGATGCACTCATCGAAAAAAGAATTTGGATGCAGCAGTGGGAAAATACGACCTATACTCATTATACCTTCAAACGGGGCAGTAAAGCCCTACAATTGTCCATCAAAGCCTTAGTGAATTACCGTGACCATCATGGTACCACTCAGTCAGGACAGTGGAAAATGTTAGTTGAAGAAGTACCAAAAGGCTTATGTGTCAGCGCTTATCCCGAAGCAATCCCCTTTTATCTTTTGGCCCAAGGGGCAGAAATGACCTTAAACTATCATTGGCATTTAGGCTATGATTTGTCTATGGAACGGTATCGGGGATTATGGGATCGAGACGACCATTATAATGCAGCCACCTTTAACAAAACCCTGCAACCAGGAGAATCTCTCACCATTGTCGCCAGTACCAACCCCCAATCATCCCTGGATGGACAACAAACCTTAGAACAAAGGCACGAATACGAACAGGGATTACTCAAACGCTGTTCTCATTTTTCTGTTCCTTGGATCAAACAATTAGTCTTAGCAGCCGATCAATTTATTGTTGATCGTCCTTCAACCCATAACCCCGATGGCAAAACGATTATTGCAGGGTATCCTTGGTTTGCTGACTGGGGACGGGATACCATGATTGCTTTACCAGGGTTAACTTTAACCACTAACCGCCCTGATATTGCCCACGATATTATTAGTACCTTTGCCAAATACTTAGACGGGGGAATGTTACCCAATGTTTTTCCCGATGATGATCAACGGCCTCAGTATAATACCGTCGATGCCATTCTTTGGTATTTTGAAGCCATCCGCACCTATTATACTCTGACAAAAGATATTACCTTACTCAAAGAAGTTTATCCCCTTCTGCAAGCGGTGATTGAATGTCATCGCCAAGGAACTCGTTATAATATTCATCTCGATAGTGATCATTTGATTTATGCTGGTCAAGAGGGAACTCAGTTAACTTGGATGGATGCAAAGGTAGGGGACTGGGTGGTAACTCCTCGTCACGGTAAACCCATCGAAGTTAATGTTCTTTGGTACAATGCCCTCACCATTATGATCGAAATTGGGGACATTTTAGGACAACCCACCGGCGAATATAAAATCATGGCCCGTCATACCCATGCTGGTTTTCAACGCTATTGGCATCCTTCCTTAAAATATTGCCAGGATGTCTTAGATAGTCCTAACGGCCATGATAAGTCCATGCGGCCCAATCAAATTTTTGCCGTTTCCTTACCTCACAATAAAACCACTCCTCCTTTACTTAAACCTGAACAACAAAAGTCAGTGGTGGATACGGTCGCCAAAATGTTAATTACTTCCCACGGACTGCGATCGCTTTGTACCACTCATCATCAATATCAAGGCCGTTATGGTGGCGATCAAGTGTCTCGGGATGGGAGTTATCATCAAGGGACCGTCTGGGCCTGGTTAATGGGGCCTTTTGTGGAAGCCCATTGGCGAGTTTATGGCGATCGCGCTTTAGCCAATAGTTTTCTTGAACCGATGGCGAACCATCTTAACGATGCTTGTATTGGCAGTATTAGCGAGATTTTTGATGGGGATGCACCCATGATCCCTAGAGGCTGTTTTGCCCAAGCGTGGAGTGTCGGCGAAGTGTTAAGGGTTTGGGCTAAAATTAATGAACCGTCTTAGCTAAAATTTTTCAAGTAAGATTAGCTAAGTGATAAAGGACAACTGATAACTGTTCCCTATTTAGCAATGAGTTTAGATTATGATCTCGTTATTATTGGTAATACGTTAGAAGCGTTTTTTGCTGCTTCACAAGCCATCAAATTACAAGCAAGAGTTGCTTTAGTTTTGGGAGAGAACAATAATAATTGTTTTCGAGAAATTGATAGTTTAATTCTTAATCATTTGACTTACATTGATCGCCATTGGCATAATTTAACTCAATGGAATATGAGCTTTAATCCAGTTTCTAAGTTAGACTATCATCAACTCAAACAATGGAAAAATCAAGTTAAGCAAGATATAAAAACAGGCAATAATTTGGAAGAATTGGCTAATTTAGGAGTGGATATTATTGAAGAATCAGGGGAATTTTGTCGTCTTCCTAAGTTGGGTTTTGTTCTCAAAAATAGAACCTTGCGATCGCGCCGTTATCTATTAGCAATGGGATCTATTTCTAGAATGACTGAAATTGAAGGATTAGCAGAAGTTGGCTATATCATTCCTGAAACATTAGACATAGATAAACTTCCTCAACACCTCGTTATTCTCTCACCAACGTCTCTAGGAATTGAACTAGCACAACAATTAAACTATTTAGGAAAACAGATCACTCTAATTATTGAAAGTTCTAATATTTTACTCCAAGAAGATAAAGACATTGTACAACTGATTCAAATCATATTAGAAGCAGAAGGAATAAAATTATTAATTAACTGTCCCATTAGTCAAGTTAGAAAAATAGAAGATAAAAAATGGATTCAAGCAGGTAACGAAGCCATAGAAACCGATGAAATTATTATTACCAATCAAGGCAAACTTAAAGCCAAAGAATTGAATTTAGAAGGAGTAAAAGTAGAGCTAGACAGTGATAAAATTAAGACTAACAATAAATTACAAACTACTAATCCTAATATTTATGCCTGTGGCAATGCTATCGGTTTCTATCATTTATCTAATATAGCTCGATATCAAGCCAGTATTGCTGTTAAAAATGCTATTTTTTATCCCATTTTTAAAGTCAATTATAATCATCATCCTGTTCGGATTTTGACTAACCCTATTTTTTCAAGGGTTGGGCTAACAGAAATCCAAGCTAAACAAGAATATGAAAATGATTTAATAATTATCAAACAAAATTACAAAACTTTAGTTAAAGCCAAAATATTAGATGAAACGACTGGATTTTGTAAATTAATCACTCGTCGTAATGGCCTAATTTTAGGCTGTCATATTATTGGCAACAATAGCGATGAAATGATTAATATCGTTGCTTTAGCCATTAAAAACAAAATTAAAATCCAGCAAATTTCTCGATTATTTCCCCCCTATGGAACAGCATCAGAAATAATATTTCAAATTTCTCAAAATTGGCAACAGCAAAAACGCCAAAATAATAAATTATTCAATAATTGCTTAGAAACCCTACTATTTTGGCGCAGAAAATGGAACAGATAATACCAAATCCGCTTTAGATACCCCCCTTAACAACTTGATAGATTAATAATTGAAAACCCTCCTGCCTCCTGCCTTCTGCCCCCTGCCTCTTCTCAAGGATAAGATGGGTCCCGGAACCGGATTTGGTATAA
>JASJDD010000048.1 GCA_030065735.1 Crocosphaera sp. | reverse complement strand
CGCGATTTCATTGAAGAAGGAGTCAGAATACAGGAGTCAGGAGTCAGGAGAGAAATAGAATGGGGATTCTTTCCCCCAATCTATTTCTAGCAACTTATAGAAGTTGGGGTATTAAACCCAATTGGGCAAGAAGGGAATCAATTAATATTAATTCTGACTCCTGACTCCTGACTCCTGACTCCTTGCCCCGAAGGGGCGATAAAGGAGAGGATGCTATTTTCTTAGCATCCTTCTGTGTAAGCTTCAAGAAAATAAGGGTTGTCGTTTGCCTTTTTTCACTTGTTTACAAAGTCTTAGCTGGGTTTTTTGTTGATCCCAATGAACTTGATCAAAAATTTCATGCAGCAAACAAAACCCCCTGCCGTTTTCTGATTGGTCGGGGGGTAATGCTTCGAGACTATGGTCTGGACAACTACATTGAGAGGAAAACCCTTGTCCTTGGTCTGATATGACCCAAGAATAACTGTCTGGAGTGATGGAAAATTTAACAAAAATTGATTTGGTTGGGTCGAGTTTGTTTCCGTGTTTGGCTGCGTTTACCAGCGCTTCTTGTAGCCCTAGTCTTATTTCAGGTTGTAGCTCATTGGGAATCTTGGCTAGTAATAAGTCAAGAACGGGACACAAGTAGAGCGTTGATGTGAAGCTCATTGTGCAACCGTATTGCTTGGTTGGCGGTAGGGAAATAGCAAACACGTGCTGTCACCTCTAAGTTGAATTTTTTACGGATATTCTATGGTCTTGGTTATAAAACACTGTTGTCTATGGATTTAGACCATAACACTGTTGAATTAGGAAAATTTAGTTTAAGCTATAACATGGCTTTAGAGACTATGATTTCAAGGTTAAGAGAGTTGGTTATATGGAAATTCTTAAATAAACAATTAGCTCAACTAATTTAATAACTACAGTCAGTATAACATATTAGTCAATATTATGTCGAATTAAAGCCATTGATTCTACGTGAGGTGTTTGAGGAAAGAAATCAATTGGTTGTATCCACTGCACTTTATAAAGGTCTTGTTGACATAGTTTTTCTAAGTCACGAGCTAAGGTGGAAGGCTGACAACTAATATAAATTATTATGGGAGGGTCAATTTTTTTTAAGGTATCAATAACCTTGGGATCGCAGCCTTTTCGCGGGGGATCAAGAACTACCATATCAGGGGAAAGGTTAAGGAATGGTAAAATTTCTTCTACGGTTCCTGAATAAAATTTCACATTATTGATCCCATTAATTTTGGCATTGTTTTTAGCTTGTTCAATGGCATTTTTATGACTCTCAATTCCCACTGCTTGAGCCACTTTTTCGGCTAAGGGTAAGGTAAAAGTTCCCACACCACAATAGGCATCGATTAAACTTTCTTCCCCCGTTAAGCAGAGTTTTGCTAACAGGACATTTAATAAGACTTCTGCTGCTTCGGTGTTAATTTGAAAGAAGGTATCAGAACTTAATTGGAAATTGAGTTGACCGAAGGTTTCTATTAGATAGGGACGACCAACATAATTAAAAGTTTCTTCACCAAAAATCTTGTTACCTGGATGGGGATTATAATTGATAGAGACTCCCACTAAATTTGGATAACGTTGCAGCCAAATTTCCGCTTGTTGTTGAAAATTAGTGATATTTTTACTGGTACTGACAAACGTTAGCAAAATTTCCCCTGTTGTCTTGCCAATACGCAGTCCTATATGTCTTAGTTTTCCTTTATCGGTTTTTTCGTTGTAAATACTCCAACCTTGTGCCTGTATATCTTTTTTAATCTCGGCTAAAATAGGGTTAAGGCGAGGATCTTGGATGGGACATTGATTCAAGTTAATAATTTGGTGGGTATTGCGTTGATAATAGCCTGCTTGTACAGTCCCTGTGCTAGAACGTCTTAAGGGGTAAGTGGCTTTGTTCCGATAACCGAAGATTTCTGGGGATGATAAAATAGGCAACACAGGAGGATTCTCAAAACCAGCGATCCGTTTTAAGGCTTGAATCACCTGATTTTCTTTAGCCTTGAGTTGATACTCAGGGGAAATATGTTGCCATTGACAGCCTCCACATTTATCAGCCACAATGCAGTTAGGACGAATCCGATGGGGAGACGGTGAGATAATTTCTTGTAATTTTCCGTAAGCGTATTGTTTTTTGACATGGGTTAAACGGGTTAGAATGCGATCGCCAGTAACCGTATCAGGTACAAAAATAGCTTTCCCATCTAACTTACCCACCCCGTCCCCGCTATGAGCGAGATCGATAATATCTAATTCAACGAGATGTCCTTGTTGATAGGGTTGAGTCATTGGAAACTGCTTTTAGTCTAGGGGAATGTCTCGCCAGTCGGCACAAAAGTTATCCCAACAGAGGATGCCTTCTTTCTCAGGAAACCAGTCTGTTATGTTGACAGGAGTCCATTGTTGAGTGAGATGACTCCAAAGTTCGATCCCCGCACCTAAATTGCGATAATGATAAACTTCTCCACTTAAGGTAACAATTTCCCAGTCTAGTCCGTTCTCTGGATGCTCATACTCTAACGTAACGCTACAATTTTGGGCGTTAATCAATTCATTACCCTGACGTTGATAACAAGTGGTTTGGTAGATGTTTTCTGCCGTTAACATTTTAATCTATCACCCCCAGACAGACTGAACCTTGATCATTAATCCTATTATGAACTACCTACGGATTCCGCTACGCTTCATCCGAGGTTTCTGTCGCTTCATCTCCCAAACTTTAGCAAACCCTCCACAGTTTTTATCTGTAGGAACTTGCCCAGAGGTCTGAAATCCACGATTGAGGAGGCTAGTTCCTAGCCCCCGTGCGTAATTGAGCATTACCATTGCCGAGGCCACATCCCTATCAATGGGATCAATGCCACAATCGCAATGATGCACCCTTTCAGATAAATCTTTCTTCCGTTTTTTGCCACAATTTGGACAAGTTTGAGACGGGGCTATCTTGAGAGGAACTTCGACAAAAACACCACCAGATTCTTCCACTTTATACT
The DNA here is from genome assembly GCA_030065735.1 of Crocosphaera sp. Lineage (GTDB taxonomy): Bacteria > Cyanobacteriota > Cyanobacteriia > Cyanobacteriales > Microcystaceae > Crocosphaera. The sequence continues at coordinate 23,378 of JASJDD010000048.1, read as the reverse complement.
TGATGAGTTGGGTTAGATTCCCAATCCCAACATCAAGAAGATTGCGGTTGAGTCCAGTTTTTTGATAAGAGCGTTTACTCCCTGTTTTAGCCTTACGAGTCATTCCTTTTAGATTGAGTTTTTCAGTGGCCACTAAGCTATTACCGCTAACAATTTCACTGGTCACTTTATGTTGCCAATCTTGTCTTTGATTGGCTACTTTATTTTGTAACTTACTAACTTTTCGACGGGCTTTCTTCCATCGACCAGAAGCCTTAATGCGCTTCTTTCTATCAGGAGAACATTTACGTCTTAATTGACGAGATGCTTTTTTGATTTTATCTTGAGTCTTGGCTAAAAATTTAGGGTTTTCAACGATAGTTGAATCACTTAATGCTATTGCTTGAAAAACCCCAAAATCTACCCCGATTGCCCCCGTTCGACTCTCTCTAAATACCTCACATTTGACGGTAATGGAACAGTACCATTGATTATTTTTCCATAAGATTGTACAGGTAGTAGGTTGCCCCCAAGTTCTTGCCTTTCCCCTCATTCGGATTTGACCCAAATTAGACAATTCTAAAGCTCCATGATCTCCTGTTGTATGAGCTTTCCACCCTGATCTACCAGGGTAGGTCCATCCTCGATATCGATGGTAATTTTTGAACTTGGGAAACTTGGCTAATCCCTGAAAGAATCTACTCAAAGCATAATCAACTCTTTTACAGGTTGCTTGCAGTGCTTGTGACCCCAACTCTTTATATTCAGGCCAACACTTTTTGAACTCAGGGAGACAATTTTGCTGGTCAAAATAACTAATACTTTTGCCAAAGTGCCTATATTCAGTTATGCGATGAGACAAACAAGCATTGTACAGATATTGGTGTAATTTACGCCAATAATGTAGTTTAACTTCTTGCTTTTTCGTCGGATAAAGCTTGAAAGTGACTCTTCTGGTGGTTAGCATTTTCGACCTGATCAATTACAATTTGAGCATAACGTCACCTAAGCAGTTATGTCAACCAAGCTAAACAAAAGTTCTCACTGTGCTTATGCTATTCACCTGCATATTATATTTGTGACTAAGTATAGACGCAAAGTTTTGACCGCAGAAATGATCAAACGACTTGAAGAATATCTGAGAGAATCATGTCAAAAACAAAAAAGTGAACTCTTAGAATTTGGAGCAGAAAGTGATCATTGTCACTTGCTAGTTTCCTTTCATCCTAATAATAATATTTCTATTTTTGTCAAAAATCTAAAATCTTCTTCAAGTCGTCTTCTTCGCCAAGAATTCAAGGTAGAATTGTCAAAGGTGTATTATAAACCTGTGTTATGGTCAAGCTCTTACTGTGTGATTTCTGCTGGTGGCGCACCACTAGAAGTTATCAAGAAGTACATCCAAAATCAAAAGTCCCCCCAGTAGCTATTGCCCTGGCTTTCATCCCTCGATTTTCGTTCCTCAAGCAAGACCTGCTCTTGCGGAGGAAACCTCCGCGAGCTTCCTTGCTCAATCGGGGATTTCTCGCCAGGAAGAGGGTTAACTTAAAGAGCGAATGGCCTCTAATAACCCTCTGGCCTTGTTCATGGTTTCCTCATATTCCGTTTCCGGGTCAGAGTCAGCCACTAAACCCGCCCCTGCTTGCACACAGACAAGATGTTGACCATTTTCCAAGGGACGCACTACCATTGTGCGAATAGCGATCGCCGTGTTTAATTGTCCTTCAAAATCATAGTAACCATACACCCCAGAATAAGGGCCTCGCCGTTCCGGTTCCAATTCGTTAATAATTTCCATCGCCCGAATTTTGGGCGCACCACTGACGGTTCCGGCGGGAAAACAGGCTTTAAACAAGTCCCAAGGGGTTTTATTCGGGGCTAATTTTCCAATCACATTACTGACGATGTGCATCACATGGGAATAGCGTTCAATGACCATTAACTCGTTCACCGTCACACTCCCTTCACAACAGGCCCGGCCCAGATCATTGCGGCCTAAGTCCACTAACATCACGTGTTCAGCGATCTCTTTGGGATCTTGTAATAAGTCTTGGGCTAAAGCTTGATCTTCTGTCAGGGTTTTACCCCGTTTCCTGGTTCCTGCGATGGGTCGTAAAATAGCGGTTAAGGACTCATCTTCGGTGCGTTCCGCTTTAACCATGACTTCCGGACTTGAGCCGATAATCTGCCAATCTCCGAAATTATAATAAGCCATGTAGGGGGAAGGATTAATCAACCGTAGGGAACGATAAAGATTAAAGGGAGCATCGTCATAATGGGCTTGTAAGCGTTGAGACAGCACCACTTGAAAAATATCCCCTGCACGGATATATTCTTTGGCCTGACGCACGTTTTCGCAGAACTGAGTGCGTTCTGTGTTGCTGGTATAGCTTAAGGGTCGTGTTGTTTCTGGATTCAGATTTAATTCTAGGGCCTTCCCTTGGACGGGTAAGGGTAATTGTAGCTTTAAGACCAATTTGGCAACGCGATCGCAGGCTTGTTGGTAGGCTTGTTCTAAACTAATTGTCTCGTCTCGTAGATCAGCATAAGCGATCGCCCAGATTTTCCGTTTGATCTGATCAAAAATAATTAGATGGTCGACTTGCATCCAGATTCCATCTGGGAGATCCTCGTCGGTGATGGGATAAATGGACACCCTTGGCTCGATCCAATTAATTAATTCATAACCCCAAAACCCGAATAAACCGCCGATCCCAGAGGGAAGTTGGGGTAAGATCACTGGTTTAATCGAGGCTAAACAGTCCGTCAAAATATCAAAAGGGTTCCCCTCAAAGGTTTTGACCTTACCATCCCGATAGGTTTGGGTGGTGATGTTTCCCCTTGCGGATAAGATCCAGACAGGATCACAGCCTAAAAAGCTGTAACGGCCTAGATTTTCCCCTCCTTCCACTGATTCTAATAAGAAACTGTAGGGGCGATCGCCACAAACTTTGTACCAAGACGAAACCGGGGTTTCGAGATCCGCCACCCATTCCTGATAAACTGGAACAAAATTACCTTGTTGCGCTAATACGGAAAACTGCTCAAAGTCAGGAAACATCATAAGTTTAGGTAAAAATGAGCCGTGGCCAGTTACCAATCATCAGATCATCAATGATGATCAGTTTATTGTACCGATAATTGGTCATTGATGCAGAACCATTAGTATCTGGCCACTTTTAGGTTGCTCTGGGGGTTAGGGAATTGTCATCAGGATTTAAACAGGATGCCTTTGTTTACCTTAACCGCAACTCCTCGACCCTTAAACGTCATAAGGATCTTTACCAGAGAATTTGAGGGTAACTGGTTCGGGGTTATCCCCAATTTTTCTGTCGATTTTACCGTTGTAGTCTCGGCCTTCGTTAACTTTTTCGGGGAACACTCCATCGGCAGGGTGAAGGTATTGAATTTCACCACTGGGATAGATGCGATAAATTTTGTAGTCTTGAATTTTGGGCTTGAACTTAGTCCGTAACTGGGTTCCCAGAGCCAGACATTGTTCTTTGCGGGCTAAATAGAGGAGATTTTCTCCTGCATTCATAATAGCTGCCCCACCTGTGGGCATTTCAAAGACTTGCTCTGTTTTGCTAGTCCAGGTGATGGCGTATTTTTCTTCCCGTTCAGCTTTCGAGAGTAAACCGCCGGTACTGCCACCGAATTTGGGAAGGTTTCCTTTAAGCTCTTCTGCCATGATGTTTGTATTTCCCTCAAAAAAAGGTGTTTTAGGGAATGGTATCACTCAGTTCTACTTTGTTACCTAGATTAGTAAAGAACTGTAACAATTTGGGCAGTGAGCAGTAACCGATAACTGGTAACTGATAACTGTTTTTACAATTATTTCAAAACCCGAATAAATTCTAAGGGTAAACCATCGTGATCGGCAATAAAAGCCACTTCATAGACTGTTTCACCGATCATTTGTTGTTGGGGTTCAAGTAAAATGGTTAGGGGAGAAAATTGAGTCGGCTCTTGTTGAGAAAGCTCAGTTAACTGGGTTTGTAATGCCCTTAACCAAGTGGTCAGATCCGAGACGCGATCGCTTAAATCAAAGGATAAGTGATAATACCCCACATAATGCTCATCCCCAAAAGCATCGGGGGGTGGTTTGGGTTGAGGAATTTGAATCAGTTCAATTCTGCCCCCTAACCCTTCCATCCAGCAAGCTAGGGTATAACCTGTCGTAAACCGTTCTTTAACTGTAAAGCCCAACAATTCATAAAAAGCGATCGCGTGATGAATATTAGCCGTGCGAATGGAAGCATGGTGCATGATTATTCAAACAACCGAAAATAAGGATAACGTTTAGGAACCCCAGGCTCTTTCTCTAAGTCAAAATTAATAACCTCCCATTGGGGTTCCTTGGGAATGTCGGGGCTGAATTCCACAGGGAGACCATACAACCGAGGCACAGACTGAGAGTTACCTCGCCAAGAGGTGTTACGCTCTAAGTAGGTACTCACCAAATCTTTATAACGATTGGCGATAATCACCTTGGTGGCTCGATATCCTTGAGTATAAAGTCGGTCTAGAGCTTCATGAATCTCAAAGCGAATACCGTCGGGGTGAGTATGTTGTCGATACCATTCCCCTTCCCAGCGTCTCCAGTGCCTACCAGATTGCAAGTGGACTAACTCATTATTTTTAGGATTGGCTTCAAAGGCACCATGACGAGGACATAAGTAAGTATCCGTCAAGGTCAAAGCAGGAATGACTTGACGACAATGAGGACATTGGATTTCTGGCCCGTAAATGGGGTATTGTAAACTTAGAGTCATCTGTTTTTAGTTGTCTATAACTGCACTGGGTGGTCTGAATACCTATGCAGACTGGATCGTGTGTTGTGAGCAGCAGGGTAGATGGGAATGTCTCAGTGGCAACAAAAGGAAATAAATTCTCAATGTATGCGGCCGATCTCCTTAGACCCGTTGCTAGTAGCTATTATATCGACTAAATCCTGGTCGCCTCGATCCTACCGCGAGATTTTAGATTTAGCTTAGATTTATGTCAGACCCCTTATTTTCCCTTCCTTCTTATTGGCCACCGCCGGATCTGTCTCAAGCTGCCTTTGTTGCGCCCAATGCGGTGATTGTGGGTGATGTGGAAATTGCTCAAGGGGCTAGTATTTGGTATTCTGCTGTCGTGCGTGGTGATGTGGAAAAAATCAAAATTGGAGCCTATACGAATGTTCAAGATGGGGCGATCCTACACGGTGATCCAGGGGAAATTACCTGTTTAGAAGAATATGTGACCATTGGACATCGGGCAGTGATTCATGGGGCCCACATCGAAAAAGGGTGTTTAATCGGGATTGGGGCGGTTATTTTAAATGGTATTCGAGTGGGAACTGGGAGTTTGATCGGTGCGGGTGCCATTGTCAATAAAGATGTGCCACCGCGATCGCTGGTGGTAGGGGTTCCGGCGAGACGGGTTCGAGAGTTATCCGAGAGTGATGCCCAAAAAATGATCGAACACGCTAAACGCTACCAAGAACTGGCTTTGGTTCATGCCAACAAAGGAAACAATTTGGGATTCACAAATGAACCCTGATAAGCTATAAATAGAAGGATAAATTTTTCATTAAAGTCCCATAAAAAGTAACAGAGGAAACAAAACAATGGATTGGCGTGTTTTAGTCGTGTTAGGACCGATTCTAATTGCAGCTGGTTGGGCAGGTTTCAACATTGCTGCGGCAGCTATTAGACAAATTCAAGGGTTCTTTAATAAAGAAGCGTAATTTTTCACCGTTATCAAATTCAACGAGAGAGGCCCTACATTGTCTGTCTTTGTTAGACTAACAATGTAGGGCCTCTCTTTTTTGATGCTAAATAATTCATGTCTGTTGCCGATCAAATTATTGTTCCCTTAGATGTTCCCACAGAAGAAGCAGCGATCGCCTTATTAGATCGCTTGCCTGAAATTCGCTTTTGGAAAGTTGGGTTAGAATTATTCGTGGCCACCGGTCCGACTATCCTAAAACACCTCAAAGATCGACAAAAAAAGATTTTTCTAGACCTCAAGTTTCATGATATCCCTAATACAGTCGCAGGAGCTTGTCGTAGTGCATCTGAGTATGGAATTGATTTAATGACTCTCCATGCTACTGCTGGCAAAAATGCCCTCAAAGCAGCCACAGAAGCCATTGCACACAGTCCCTCACCCCCCCAATTATTAGCCATAACCCTTCTAACTAGCCTCAATGCACGGGATCTGGCATTTGATCTAAAAATCCCCCTAGAACTGCCAGAATATGCCCTACAGATGGCTTTATTGGCTAAAGATTCAGGCATCAACGGGGCGGTGTGTTCTCCTCAAGAAGTCGCCCCACTCAGGCGAGTCTGTGGCCAAGATTTTGTCTTAGTCTGCCCTGGGGTTCGTCCGACTTGGGCGCAAACCGGCGATCAAAAACGAGTCATGACCCCCAAAAAAGCCCTAGAAGCCGGAGCAGACTATTTAGTGATTGGTCGACCAATTACAATGGCAGATGATCCCGTTATGGCATGGAAGCGCATTATTGATGAAGTGGAAAGTTAGAAGTCAAACCTTACCAGGGAGAGGGAAACAGTTGCTTAATGCAGCGATGATCATGATTTTAACCGTTGTTACTATCCCTTCTCCAATACAAGCGTCACCCAAAAGAGGGGAGTCTTGTCCTTCGGAGCTAAAAACCTTAATGACTTGGATGTTAGAAGATTTACCGGGTTACAGCAACCGAGTGACACAACGAGCTAGACAAAGCGATCGCACCATTGATATTTACAACTATATCGTCTTAGCTGGAAATCCAGAATTTACTCCCTTACCTTTGACTCATTTACAATACGAACCTGTGCTAAGCGATGAAACAAAACAGGTGTTTTTTACAACTTTAGAACGACAATATACGAAAACAGAAGTTATTTTGTTGCAGAATTATTATTGGTTATTTTTAACCCCCAGTTCCGATGGCTGGCGATTAGTTTTATTATTTTCTCAGTTAGCTGATTTAGAAGAAGATGATCTGCCTTTACCCCCTCAAGATGCCATGAATGGAGCCATCGGTCAAGGAATTCAACTGTGGTTAAAAGATTGTCGGGCTGGGGTTTTAAGAAGATAATCACTCTATCCAATGTAGGACATTTCTAATAATAGACCAGCGAGGTTTTTTGATACTCTCAACATTTCCTTCAACCCAGTAATTATAAAGAGATTGTATGGTTCCGTCTTCTCCTTTTAAATCTAACCAAACATTAATAATATCAGCTAAACTATCAGCATTTTTAGGCAACATATATCCCACAGGAATTGATACAATCGGTTGGGGAACTGCTACTACATTACTGGGATAAAGAATAGTCCAAGCTGAAGCATTTTCTGCAGGTAAAACCATGGCATCAAATTCATTGGAGTTGGCTACTAATAAATCTCTGATTTTTCTTTTAGTCACCACTACTTCCGCGTCAGGTAATAGGCCTTTTAATTTAGCAATATAGTAAGGAACATTAGCAGGAATTGCTAATCTTAAATTCTTATTTTTTTGCAGTTCTTGCCAATTGGTAAACTGGTCTTTTTTATAGTCTTTAACTACAAAAGCTAAAGTTCGCTTAGAAAAAGAATGGGTAAATTGAACCACTTCCGTTGCTTGGGGTGTCAACGCTAAGGAAGGAATTGATAAATCACAGTAATTTCCATTGAGATAAGCTGCAATTTCTGCTCTTTCATTGACTTCTTCTTCTAGGGGAATAAACTCTAATTTTAAACCTAGTTCTCTTGCTAAAATATGGATCATTTCTACGTCTAAACCCACTAAATCTCCTTGGGAGTTAAAGTAAGAGAAAGGATAATCATCTTGTAAATAACAAGCTCGCAAAAGGTTATTAGCTTTGATTTGTTCATATCTAGATCCCTCTGTTTCTTTTTCGTCTAAATTGTTGATAATAGGAGGGATTTTAGCAACTTTTGCTGGTTGTGGATTTCTAACTCTTAACAGTTCTAAATTACTTAAAAGTTGATTTTTTGTATAATTACTAGGGAAGAAATAGGTATAAGTAAAATGGATAGATCCGACGATTAATGCTAATAATAAAATCGAGGTAATAATAAAGCGAATTATCTTTTTTCTTCTAACTGTAATTAGTCCTTGAATCGCACAAGTTGCTAAAATTCCTAACACCACTGTGTGCATCGCTGCGACTAACGTTCCAAAACGACCAGTAAAAATCTCGACAGTTATATATAGTGTTAACATATCCACAGGAATTTTAAAAAGATTTAATAAAAAGGTTGTTGCTAATGTTCCATCTGCAAAAAGAACGGCAATTCCTGCTAGCAAAAAAGTTGGATATTGAGTAGTTGATAAGGGTGAACCCACATACCAAGCAGCAAAAGGAATGAATCCTAAAGATAGCAATTTTCCCATAGTAGGAAAGTTGAAAGAAGCGGGGATAATAACATCTAATGGTGATTCTTCTTCCTCTGTCTCAAAATTATTAATCTTAATATTTTCAATCAGTTTTTTACTATTATCAACTAAAATTGGGATTACAACTAATAAGTTAGATGTGGCAAAAGCTGTGGCTAAAGGATTTTTGACACTATTAATAATATCTATATATTTTATCGGAGTAAAAACTGTTATTAACCTCGGTAAAATCCAAAAACTTAACACTAAAGAAATACAGCCATGTAAGATAATATAAACTTGTAATCGCTCAAAATCGTCAAATCTTAATGTTCCAGCAGCATTAGCAGCAATAGCAAAAACACCAATAGGTGCTAATTTAGCTACCCATCGAGTAATTAACATTAAACTATCACTGAGTTTACTAAAAACTTCAATTACCGTTGATTTTTCAGGAATAAAAATAAAAGCTAACCCAACAGCTACACTAAAAGTGACAACAGAAGGAATAATAGTATTGGCCATCGCATGAAAAGGATTAGATGGCAAAAATAAATCTAAAAAATTAATACTTTTTTCTGGTTCAATTAAACTGGCACTAAAAAAAGAGGCTGACTCCCAACTAGGAAAACCAAAAGGAATAAGGAGCAAAACAACAATAATGATCATCCATAAAGATAATAAAACAATTCCTCCTTTAATAAAGATTCCTTTTGCCGCTGTAAAATTTAATTTACCCAAACCCGAAATTAAAGAAACTAAAATATAGGGAATAACTGGCATTTGGAAAAGACGAATATAACCCAGTCCAACAACGCCTAAAACTGAGGTCATTTCTCCAAAAAATAAACCTGCCAATATTCCTAAAACAAACCCAATTAAGACTTTAAATGCTAAACTTGATTTAACAGTGTTATACAGTTTTTTCACTATCAATTGATCCGATTTATGAATAACATTTAGTTAGCGATCGCTTTGAAAATACAATGGAACTCAAACTCCTAGAAGTCATATTATAGACCATTTAACCTCAATAACAATGATACAATAAGTCTTTATGGAAAAATAATAATGATGATCGAACCTTCTGGCCAACCAAGAGAAATAAAGTCCTTGGGAAGTGCTTCTTTAGACGGAACTCCCTTAGATTATATTGTGGTAATGTCAGCAGTAGTGACAGTGCTGGCCTTTATCCCTTTTTCTATTACCATTGGCTCAGGTGGTATATTTCCCCTCAGTCAAGGCATTTTTCCCCTTCTCGGATGGATTTTAGGCCCTGTGGGGGGTGCATTAGCCAGTGGTATCGGAACCCTCATGGGGGTGTTTTTAGCCCCTCACACGGCGGGTATTCCTCCCGTGTCTATTTTTGGGGCAATGGTAGCCAGTTTTGCAGCTGGTTGTATGGTAATAGAAAAAAAGCGCAAATATTGGTGGTTTTTTATGAGCATTTTCTTCGTTGTTGCTTTTTATCTTTATATTGCTCGCGCTATGAATAATGGGGTTTCTCTTCCTGTTATTATTAAAGGTTCTTTGATTGATTGGTCAGGGTTATTGTTGTTTATTTTACCCACTCGAACTTTATTTGCCAAGTGGATTAATAATCAGAATTTACGATTAGTTTGGTTAGGTTTATTTTTAGGCAGTTGGACAGTAGCAGGTGTCTATCATATTAGTCAAAGTGTCATCACTTACACTATGTTTAATTGGCCCGAAGAAGTTTGGATCTTTTTAATTCCTATTATGCCTTTAGAAAATTTAGTCCGTTCTTTAGTGGGTGCATTTATTGGAGTTCGAGTTATTTCTGGCCTGCGCGCTATTGGTATTATGAAACCTGAAGCAGCTATTTATTAATTTAGAATTTAAAATTTAGAATTTAGAATTTACAAAAACTGATGACTGATGACTGACAACTTATCACTGAAAAAAAATGAACATTATTGCTAGTTTAGATAAAGTTTCTTACTTCTATCCTAATTCTCAAAACCCTGTTTTAAAGAATATTTCCTTAGACGTTTATCAAGGAGAATTTTTAGGTATTATTGGGGCAACTGGGGCAGGAAAAACCACCCTTTGTTTAACGTTAAATGGGATTGTACCACAGTTTTATGGGGGTCGTTTTTTTGGTTATGTTACCGTTGCTGGTTTAGATACTTTGAAGCATCCTGTGAGTCATTTAGCTGGTTATGTAGGGGCTGTTTTTGAAGATCCTGAAACTCAATTAATTTCAACTTCAGTGGAAAATGAGATTGCTTTTGCTTTAGAAAATTTATGCGTTGATCGCGATGAAATTATTGCCCGTATTCCCCATGTTTTGCAAGCAGTGCGATTAGAAGGAACAGAAAATAAACACCCTCAAGAGTTATCTGGAGGACAAAAACAACGGTTAGCGATCGCTGCTGCTTTGGCCTTACAACCTCGTTTATTAATATTAGATGAACCTACCTCTCAACTCGATCCTATCGGTACAATGGAAGTGTTTTCAACAGTTAAAGAATTAAATAAAGAATTAGGGGTAACGATTGTTATGGTTTCCCATGCAGCAGAAGAAATGGCTGAGTTTAGTGAGCGTTTAATTCTTTTATCTGAAGGAGAAGTAATAGCAACAGGAAAACCTCACGAAATTTACTCAGAAATTGATTTATTAGAACGTCATGATCTGCGACCTCCCCAAGTAGCAAAAACTTTTTATAATCTTAAAAAAAGAGGATTAAATATCTCCAATATTCCTGTTACTTTAGAATCAGGAAGAAATGAATTAAAACAATTAAGTAATATAGCGAATCTATTGCCTAAATTTGAGGTTAAAACCGTTTCTCATCGAGAAAATAAAAGTCCTTTATTATCAGCTAATCATTTAACCCATATTTATGAAGATGGAACCGAAGCATTACAGGAAATTTCTCTCAATATCTATCAAGGAGAATATTGTTTAATTATTGGACAAAATGGTGCAGGAAAAAGTACCTTAGTTAAACACTTTTTAAACTTACTACAACCCAGTCAAGGAACCGTCAAAATAGGTCAAAAAGACACAAAAGTGTTATCCGTTAGTGACTTAGCAAAATCCATCGGTTATGTAGCACAAAACCCCGATAATCAAATCTTTAGTATGACAGTAGAAGAAGAGGTTGCTTTTGCTTTAAATAATGTGGGATACGACAAAAAACAAATAGATAAAAAAGTTACCCAAACCCTAGAAGAAATGGGATTATTAGAACAAAGAAATGATCATCCCTTATCCTTACCCAAAGGCGATCGCGCTAGAATTATTATTGCTGCTATTTTAGCCATGGAACCAGATATTATTATCTTTGATGAACCCACTACAGGACAAGATTATAAAGGTTCTCGTGCTATCCTAGAAGTGAGTCGTCAACTGCATGAAATGGGAAAAACTATTATCGTTATTACTCATCATTTATATTTAATGCCAGATTATGCAGAACGAGTTATTATTATGGGAAAAGGTACCGTTTTATTGGATGCACCGATTCGAGAAGCTTACCACAAAACCAACTTATTAGAATCTACTTATTTAACCCCTCCTCAAGCGGTTTTATTAGCGCAGCAATTAAGTCAATTAAAGAATGAAGCTTATCCTTTGTTAACCCCTAATGAACTAGCGGAGTGTTTCTATCATGATGAAGTTTGAAACGGTTGATAAAAATTCTCTTTTTACCCGATTAGATTTTCGGACAAAACTGTTAATGATGGCGGTTATTACTATCATTGCATTTGTCTGGGAAAGTCCAGTTACTGGGGGAATATTAACCTTAATTGTTGGGACTGCTTGTGTTGTTGCTGGTGTAAAATTAGAATACCTTAGCACTGTTTTTAAGGTGATGATTCCTTTTTACATTTTAATAGTTATAGTCATGGGATTTTTTAATGTTTCTCAAGTGCAAACATTGCTAAATACAGATACATTAACCCCCATTTTTTCTCTTCCTAAAAATTGGTTTTGGGTCGGCGGTTTAACCCTGAATCAAGAAGGGATTGTTTATGGATTAAATATTGTTTTTAAGACATTAACTATGGTTTTAATTATTCCGTTAGGCATTTTCACCACTGATATTAATGATATGGTTGTAGGAATGGTAAAAGCAAAAATTCCTTATAAAATTGTCTTTATTTTTTCATCAACTTTGCGTTTTTTCCCCTTATTACTAGAAGAAATACAAGGCATTTTAGAAGCGCAAAGATTACGGGGTTTAGCATTAGAAAAGATGGGAATTATTAAAAAAGTAAGGGTTTATGCAACTATCGCAGTTCCCTTAATATTAAATGCCATGGCTAAGTCTCAAAAATTAGAAGTGGTGTTACAATCGAAAGCATTTTCTGGTAGTTCCCAAAGAACCTATTTACACGAATCAATTTTAAGCCAAACGGATTATATGTTTATGATTAGTTTTATTTTATTGTTCATCATAGCCACTATTTTATATTTTCAGTGGGGTGTAGGACAGTTTCCTTGGTTATTGTATTCATGAGGACTTCCAGGGGTTTAGCTATGTTAACCCCCCACCACGGCAATTTTCTGATTAATTTTGACTTCTGACTTCTGACTTCTGTGCGATAGCGCCAGAACGGAGTGAGGAACTTCTTGAAAAACGCCGTTTCTAACAGTTTGTAAAATTTCCACGACAGGGGAATCACTGTCGTTAGTTTGTTCGCTACCATATCTAAGTGAAATGTTCTAAAGACCTGGACAATAGTCAGGGTTACCTGTTTAGTCAAGCAGGGGAGCCAGACTGGGTAGAGGAGAGAGTTCAAGCTAGTTTACATTTCTTAAGACAGTTAATTTTATTTACGTCCAACTACTTACTAATAACTTGGAGATTAAGTTATGGATACCGGAGAGGCGTTTGATTACATAATAGTAGGATCTGGTGCCACAGGGTGCGTGCTGGTTAACCGTTTGAGTGCTAATAGTGATGTAAAAGTCCTTCTACTAGAGGCTGGCGGTTCTGACAAAGATCCCAATATCGAGAACTTGACTGGTTTTATTAACCTATGGGGTACGGAAAAAGACTGGCAGTTTTTGACAGAACCGCAACAGGGTTTAAAGGGACGCCAGATTATGATTAGCCAAGGTAAAGTTATCGGTGGTAGCACTTCGATCAATGCCATGATGTATGTACGGGGTAATCGCCGTAACTATGATCTGTGGGAATCCTTGGGTAACGAAGGCTGGGGTTATGAGAAAGTCTTACCCTATTTTAAAAAGTCAGAAAAATATGAAGAAGGTGCCTCTGTGTTTCATGGAGATCAAGGCCCTTTAAGTGTGCGTAAATGCCCCGATCTTACCTCTGTTGCCGAGGCATTTATAGAAGCTTGTGTTGAACTGGGTTATGGGGGAGAAGACTGGGATTTTAATGGCTCTCAACAGGAGAATGGGGCTTCTGTTATGCAATTTAATATGACGGCTGACAACCAGCGAGCCAGTTCTGCTTCTGCATTTCTGACCCCCATCCTCGACCGTCCCAACTTAAAAACCAAAACCTACGCTCAAGTGACACGGGTTTTGTTTGAAGACAACAGAGCTATTGGAGTTGAATATGTCTGGGAAGGAAAAACTCATCAGGTGAGAGCAGAGCGGGAAGTCATTATCAGTGCTGGCGCATTTCTCTCTCCCAAACTACTGATGCTCTCTGGTATCGGTCCAGCAGAACATCTTCGCACACAAGGCATTTCTGTCTTAGTCGATTTACCAGGTGTGGGACAAAATCTACAAGATCATCTGCGCCTGCAAGTCATATACAAGTCTAAGCGGGAGTTACCGGTTCCAACCCTATTGTGCGAAACAGCATTGTTTACGGCTACCCGTCCTGGTATTCCCCCCAATCTTCAACTTAACTTCAGTGCGGGGGTTCCCAACTTAACGCCGGCCGAATACCCCTTTGAAGGGCCATTCTCTATCTTTGTCCCTATCCTGGTTCAGCCTCAAAGTCGAGGGGTTGTGAAGCTGCGCTCCAATAATCCCCTCGATGCACCGATTATTGATCCTCAATACCTCAGTGCTGATATTGATCGACAAACTTATGAACAAGGCATCAGAATCTGCCGTGAAATTGCCAATACTAAAGCGTTTGCTGATTTCAACAATGGAGAAGTCGCCCCTGGAATAGAGGCCAATCTCGAGGAATATATTCGTCAGTATGCCGACACAATTTGGCATCCGGTTGGAACTTGCCGCATGGGATACGATTCCTATGGCGTAGTAGATGCTGAACTACGGGTTCATGGGGTTGAAGGTTTGCGCGTTGCTGATGCTTCGATTATGCCCTATGTTACCAGTGGAAATACTTGTGCTGCTTGCGTTATGATTGGCGAAAAACTCAGCGACATAATTACTGCTGAAGACAAATAATGCCGGGGCTACACCGCATAACACAAGCAGTCCTATTAGTCGGACATCAATAAATACCACTGTATTAAGAAATATTAGCAAAACTAAAAACCTTATCTGTTCCCGATTTCCAATTCCCTGTTCCCTTCCCGAATAGTTAACTTTAAATATGTCCGATTATTTAGTCTTATTTGTAAGATTTCCACGGCTTATGGCCTGGGAAGTCATAAAAATCAGAGGAGATAACCATGAACGATAACGAAAAAAAAGAGCAAGATCAACAGTCAGGAGGATTAAACAATTTCGCGTCAAATCTAGTCCTAACGGCATTAGAAAGTTTTATTCCCCTGGAATTTGGCACCTTGGGAGACGATGAAATAGAAGTCCCTAATCAAGCTGAACCCGTCTCTGTTTTGAGCGGTGACGGCAATGACTTGATTGATGCCAGTGATAGCTCAGAAGCTAAAAACCGCCTTGATGGTGGCACAGGAGAAGATGAACTGCTCGCTGGTGTCAACGATCGCCTGTTGGGTGGTTCGCAAGACGATATCCTCGATGCCAGCATTAGCAACGGCGGTGGCAACCGCCTCTATGGCGGTACAGAAGACGATCTGATCATTGCTGGCAGCGATGATCGGGTGTTTGGGGGCGATGGAGAAGACATCTTGTTGGCCGGATTAGGAAACAACACCCTAACCGGGGGTTCACAAGGGGATCAGTTCGTCATTGTTCCCGCCTCACTACCGGATAACCCCAATACCATTACCGACTTTGGCCAGGGGGCTGATTTGCTGATCCTGGCGGGAGTTTTGCCGGAAGACGTGGCGCTCGCAGACAGTGAGGCAGGTGCAACCGTCAGTGTGAGCGGACAGGAAGTGGCTATCTTAACTGGTATTGCGGCGGCTGATCTGGCTGCTCCTGTCCTAGGGGACGACGGAACAGTCTCGATCGCACTCAACCCTGATGCTGAGCCAAACTTTGACCCCCTCGAACCATTGGTCTTCGGTACCTTGGCAGACGATGAGATAGAAATCCCCAATCAAACTGAACCCGTCTCTGTTTTTAGTGGTGACGGCAATGACTTGATTGATGCCAATGATAGCTCAGAAGCCAAAAACCGCCTTTATGGTGGTACCGGAGAAGATGAACTGCTGGCTGGGATCAACGATCGCTTGATCGGCGGAACGGAAAACGATCTCCTCGATGCCAGCATTAACAACGGCGGGGGAAATCGTCTCTATGGCGGGACAGGAGACGACCAGTTAGTCGCCGGAAGTGGCGATCGCCTGTTTGGGGGCGATGGCGAAGACACGTTGATAGTCAGTTCTGGGAACAGTACCCTCACTGGAGGGTCAGAAGACGATCAGTTTGTCATTGTTGCGGCCTCACTGCCGGATAATCCGAATACTATTACCGACTTTGGTCGGGGGTCTGATTCGCTGATCCTGGCGGGAGTGTTACCTGAAGATATCACCATCGCAGACAGTCAAGCAGGAGCAACCGTCAGTGTGAGCGGACAGGAAGTGGCTATCTTAGCGGGTATTACAGCGGCTGATCTGGCTGCTCCTGTACTGGTGGACGAGGAAACAGTCTCCATCGAACTTAACCCTGATGCTGAGCCAGAATTTGAAACCCTAGGACGAATCGTCTTTGGGACGTTGGAAGACGATGAAATAGAAGTCCCCAATCAAGATCGTGCCGTTAATGTTTTTGGGGGTGATGGCAATGACCTCATTGATGCCAATGACAGTTCAGACGCGAGAAACCGCCTTCATGGTGACCGAGGAGAAGATGAACTAATCGCCGGTATCAACGACCGGCTCTTTGGTGGCTCAGAAGATGATATTCTCGATGCCAGCATCAGCAACGGTGGTGGTAACCGTCTTTATGGTGGCACGGGTAACGATGTGCTGTTGGCTGGACAGAGTGATCGCCTTCTTGGTCAAAGCGGAGATGACAGTTTCTTTGCCGGTTTGGGTGAGAGTACCTTGACTGGGGGTGAGGGCAATGATACTTTCTGGATTGCTCATGGAGGACTCCCTGATACTCATAATACAATCGCTGACTTTGAAATTGGCTCCGATTTGCTGGGAATCAGAGGGTTAGACGTATCTTTCAATGACTTAGTCATCTTCGATACAGATGATGGGTCGATCATCAATGCGTTAGGACAAGACCTAGCACTTTTGCAAGGGGTTGCTGCCGCCGAGCTAGATGAAACGAGCTTCATCGGACTGGAAATTTCCACCCTAGCCATCGCTCAAGAGTTTGTTGAGCTTTACGATGCGGCATTTATTAATCCCTTTGCCGAATTTAACAATCTCGCAGCCTTGTTAGCCGAAGATGCTGTCTTTGCTTTCCCACAAGAACAGCAGATTTTTGGCAGTGCTGATGTGATCGGGTTTGATGCGGAATTTGTTGGTGATGAGGAGATATTAGGGTTTTTCACCAACGGACTGACTCGCTTTTTCCCCAACGAAAGTGAGGTAATCGAGTTTCTCCCTACTGGAAGCTACGCCCTCTCGGACGACCCAGAAGAAAATAAGGTCGCCATTCGTCTCAGGCAATCAGGGGTCGGGTCCCAGACAGGTTTAGACTTTGAACAGTCGGCCACTTGGACAATTGATATCAATGAAGAAGGTCTAGTTGAGCGTGTTGAGTTTTACAGCAATGCCTATCCCCTCCATGCTGCCGCTCTTGAAGCAACACCGCCACCCCCACCCCCAGCAGATGACCCCCTAACGTTTCAAACGGTGCAAGTCGACCTCTCGGCTGATGCAACGGCGGCCACTGAAGTGGCTACAGCGATGTGGGAAGCTCTGGCAACCAACGATCTTGTCATGGCCTCTGAGTTACACGCGGCTGATGCTGTCTGGAGCTTTTCTATTGGCGGTCCGAGCTTTATGCCTTATGTTGGCACGGCTGAAGGCTTTACCTCAGACGGACTGCCTCTGGCACCAGACTTTAGCAATATCGGTGCAATCCTCACAGACCTCCTCGGCCCCCTTGGCACTGTAGTCGCACCTGGAGACTTGGAAATTGTCGAAACCTTTGCCCAAGGCAATCGGGTTTTAGTCCATCTCAAGGAGGGACAAGTGACCCTTGAAGATCAAGGTACGCCATCGGCAAGGGAAACCGGTAACCCCTATCGGACCCCCCTTGATCTGCTCAGTTGGTTAACCATCGAAGACGGTCAAGTGGTTTCCAATGAAGTGATTGTCAATACCTTTGCCACGGTTAGTGCTGCTCGTCCTGGGGAGACTTCGCCCCTGGGATACTCCCTCAGTTTTACCAAGCATTCTCCCCCCTTCTTTGTTACCGCCAGTCGCGTCAATGAGGGGATTCTTGCTTTTGATGAGGAAGGAAACTTTGGAGGTATTCTGTTTGAAACCAATGGTGTTGATGCCCCAGAATTGCTACAACCCATTGCCCTGACCTACGGACCTGATGGGAATTTGTATGTGACTTCTACCATTTTTGACGATCCCGCGACGGCTGATGATCCTCTGTTGATCACCAATGGCATCTTGGAGTTTGACGGAGTGTCTGGTGAATATCCGGATATCTTCGAGACGCGCGCAGCGGCACGGAATGGATTATTAGAAGATGGACTCTTAAGAACGCAGAATGCTGACGAAACCCTCGACACGTTCAACCCGGCTCTGGTTGGCAACGCCCACGGAGAGGTGTTTGATGCAGCAACCGGACAATTAATCGATGAAGGTTCGCTGCTTCTGGTCCCCTTTGATGCCACAGGAATGCCAGACACATTAGCCGCTCGTCCTTTTGATTCGGAGACTAATACGCTGGTTGAACCCAACAGTGGGGATTTTGTCTTTGCCGACTCAGAAACGGGCAATCTGGTTCCTGCGATTGTGGATGACGGAAATTTCATTCCCGTTGCGGTTCTTGACCCAGTGGGCAATCCGATCGCCGTTCTTGACCAAGAAACAGGAGATTTTATTGACCCAGCCACAGGCAGTACGGTTTTTGAATTTAATCCCGAAACCGGCGAGTTCACTGATCCAGAAACCGGTGAAGTGGCTTTGGTTTTTGACCCCGTCACCGACCCTCGCGTTGTTTTTAACCAAAATACAGGTGCGCCAGAAGGATTGGCCATACCCGGACTGCTTATTCCCAGTGGCATCAAGTTTGGACCCGATGGCAACCTATACGTTGGCAGTGCTTTTACCTCTCGGATTTTGCAATACGATGGCGATACAGGGGAATTTCTCAGTGTTGTTGGCACCAGGTTAAACGGAGTCCCCGTAGCCAACCTGTTAGATCCGGCAGCCGGTTTACCACCGGATTTTACCGTCTTTGTCTTTGGTCCTGATGGTGGGATTTATGTTGGCAGTCTTCGCACCGATATCGATCCCGAAACGGGACGACCCGAACTCAATGAAGATGGGGTAGAAGACCTAACGGTATTTAATCCCACCAATGGGTCAGGTGCGGTGCTGCGTTTTCCTGGGCCAACCTGGGAGATTGATTCTGCCACCGGCTTCTATATTGACCCAATCACGGGTAATTTAGTGGAACCTGGGCAACCAGCAGCAATTGCTACAGATGGTACAGATTTAACGGAATTTGGCGTTTATGGCGAGACAGGTGGGGTTCTCGATCAACAGATACAACCTTTAAATGAACCGAGTGCGGTTGCTTTTGGTCCGGATCTTAACCTCTACGCCGCCAGTGCCCTAACGACAGAAATTCTGGTCTATGCTGGTCCGTTGGCCGACAATCCTGGTGAATTTTTGGGAGTGTTTGCCGATGTGGGTACTGCGGTTCGGGAGGAAAACGGACGGGGAGAAGAGGAGCCTTTAGTGCTGTCGGGCATGGGCTTTGGTCCCGATGGTAATCTGTATGTTGGTAGCTCCTTTGAAGATCCAGCTACCGGCGCGCCGGTGGCTGGTAGTCAGATCAGTGTCTTTGTTGGACCGAATCCCGAAGCCTTTGGCCAAACGGAGTCACCCGGAACCTTCTTAGGCGCATTTGGCGATGTAACCACTGATGTCAGCCGACTGCTACTGCCGACCACCCCTGAATTTGTCTTCTTTGAAAATAGTTTCAAGGAGGAAAATGCGCCGACCCAGCGTTTCCCTGAAATCTCCTTTGTGGTCGGCATCAATACTGACCGACCCTTTAATGAGGAAACAGGGGAGATAGGATTCTTCCAATCCGATGAAACCGATGCTCTGGCCGCCTATGATAGTGATTTTAATTTCCTCGGTTGGTTGGGACCTGACCTAACGGATGGTCAATTAGCACAAAACTTAACGGGCCGGCTGTTTGCAGCTGAATTAACCGGCGACCAGGAGGTGCTAACCGATGCGAATGGAGAGTTTATCCCCTTCGATACCAACTCTGAAGCAACGGGTATGACTGAGGAATTGAGCCTAAATGAAACGCTCGATGCTCTGAGCTACACGGTGACCATTTCAGGTCTAGATTTTGGTCCTTTCTTGGGAGAAGACCCACAAACCCCTGACAACACCGACGATGACGTAATTGGATTCCACTTCCACAATGCACCTCGGGGTGAAAATGGAGGGATTGTTTTTGATATCATAACCGACGATGACCTGGCGTTCATCTTTAACGAAGATGGTTCAACCACTATCTCAGGCATTTGGGAAGACACAGAAGGATTGAGTGCCTTCGTTGATGATTTCCTCAATACTCCCTTCGGTCAGGATGTTCCTCTCTACTTCAATGTTCACACCAATGGCTTTCCTACGGGCGAGATTCGAGGGCAAATCACGGCAGATAACCCTCTAGACGGCATTGGTGGTGTTATCTTAGGGCCAAGGGGCCACATCTTGGTCAGCAGTCAACTCTCCAATGAGGTACTCGAGTATAACAGCTTAACGGGAGAGTTCATCGGTGTCTTTGGGGATGCCAGTGAAGAAGGCAGTGGCTTAAGTTTCCCGGCCGGACTGACGGTAAGCGATCAGCATAACGTCCTCTATGTCAGCGACCTAGACAATGGACGCATTCTGCGATTTGATGCCTTCTCAGGAGACTTCTTAGATGATCCCGATACCCCAGATGTCAATGAAGGGGTGGTTGTGGATTTGACGGAAGAATTGGGATTAGGGGAAGGTGATCCGATTCCACGCTTCACTGATTTGAGTTACGGTCCTGACGGTCGGCTTTATGTTGGTTTGAATCCACCAATAGAGGTAGAATCTGAGTTTGGGGCAGCAGAAGTACGGGTCTACAATCCCGAAACTGGCGTTTTAGAAGACAGCATTACGGGTTTGGATTTCGTTGCTGCCTTGGCCTTTGGTCCCGATGGCAATCTCTACATTGGTGATGATCCGGCCTCGTTGGGATTCGATCCCGTGACTGGGTTGCCCTTCGATCCAAACACAGGACCAGAAAGTCGCCTTTTAATCTATGAAATCGATCAAGTTCATCCTCTGACAGATCCCGTCACTGGTCTGCGACTCGAATCACCAGAGCTGATTAACGCCTTTGATGTTGGCTATGGTAATGCCGGCGCACTCACGGTGATTGAAGATGTCTCTAGCGATGAAATCTTGATTTATTTGAGTGAACCTTCGAATGAGCCAGAGCTGGCTCGGGTTTCAGTCTACAACCCAATGGGAATACTGCTCGACACCATAGAGCCGTTCCTCCCTGATGAGGCATTGATGGCCAACGGTGGCGTAGATGCTGACGGTTTACCACGACCCACAGGTTCTACTTTTATCCTGGAAACCTAAACTACCAGATGGGGTGAGAAAAGGCTGTTGAAGGAGGCAGGAGTTGAAAGGCAGGAGACTCCGAGTCAGCCGGTTAGAGGGGGATTCCAACCCCCCTCGTTGCCCGTTGACCACTAAAATTAAAGATTTTTAGTGGGGGTCTTAAACCCATTTAGGCAAGGCAAAAAGCGGTGCCACCCAATACTGCTCGGTTAAGAAAAATTGTCTGTTGAGACAAGCAGGGGGAGCAAGGGACGGGCGGGGATGCAGGGGGAGAAAATGGGACTTCCTCCTCTGCCTCCGGGAGCCCCCGAAGCCTCCGGGAGCCTACCTCAACTAAAGCGTTTCGAGCAAAACCTACGTAGTATTGGTATCTCTAGAAATTTTCTCTCCTGCAAAGAAACCTCCTGCCTCGCCCGAAAGGCTGATAATCACCCCAGGGAACAGAGGGAGTACAGAAAAAGAAAGAACAACAGAAAAACTTTGAGAACAAGGAGAAAAATTATGAAGTACAAACTATTAGGTAGGAGCGGTCTACGAGTTTCAGAACTGTGTTTAGGATGTGGAACGTTCGGGACACAGTGGGGACCGTTAGGCTCAGATAAAGAAGAAAGCCGAAAAATTTTTGAGACATTTGTAGCAGCAGGAGGAAACTTTATTGATACGTCTAACCGCTATCAAGAAGGTCAGTCAGAGGAATTTCTAGGGGATTTCATTCATCCTGAACGCGATCGCTTAGTCATGGCAAGCAAGTATTCCCTTTTTGATGGTGGTTCCAACTTCGATGATCCTAACAATAGCGGCAACCACCGAAAAAACCTATTCCGCTCCATCGAAAGCTCTCTCAAGCGTCTTAAAACAGATTATATCGATCTGCTGTGGGTTCACATTTATGATTACACCACACCGGTAGACGAAATACTCAGAGCACTTAACGATCTCATCCAACAAGGGAAAGTTCTGTATATTGGTGCGTCCAATTTTCCTGCTTGGTGGCTGGCTCAAGCCAATACTATGGCTGATTTCCAAGGATGGAATCCGTTCATTGCGACTCAATTGGAGTGGAGCATGGTTGAACGTTCCTGTGAGCCGGAATTTTTGCCTATGGCCGATGCCCTAGATATTGGTTTGGTCTGCTGGTCCGCATTAGCAGGGGGACTGGTTACGGGCAAATATAACCGAGGGGAACTCAAATCCGATCAGTTGTATCGTCTCTCTGAGCATGTAGACCCCAATCAAAACCTCTTCTGGAATAAGGTAACACAACGCAATTTGGCAATTATGGATGAAGTGGTTAAAATTGCTGATGCCATCGGCAAGCCACCTGCTCAAGTTTGCTTACGTTGGCTCATGCAGAAACCAATCGTTGCGATTCCCATTTTCTCAGCCCGTACTGTGGCACAAGCCAAAGAAGATTTAGGGGCTTGTGATTTCACTCTAACAGAGGAGCAAATGCAAGACCTTGATCGAGTCAGTTTGCCTGCCCTGAACTCGATTATGCCAGAAGCCGGAGCGTATCCCTATCCTATGTTAGAGTATGGCAGTCCCGCCTTGCCTCATTTCTACTCTCGTGATTTACTGTTTGGCAATGTGGAATACAAGATTGTCAATCACCGTCGTAAGTTCCCCTATAAATACAATCCGACTTAACGAAGTCAGAAGTCTAAAGGCATCTATAACAGATGCCTTTAGTTTGCTCTGGAAACTCTTGTCTTAATTTGCGACTAGAAACACTTTTAAAATTATTGACAAACTTACTTGACGGGGTGACAAGAATTGGAGAAAACCGATCAAATAAAGGTTTCAGAATCTGGGTTGACTAAAAAATCAACCCTTTTAATAAGTGGTGATGATGATTAAGGAGTTTAGGATAATTCAAGTTAATATAATGATGAAGAAATTTGTCACGATTATTTCTATCAGTTTATAATCCCAAAAATTGAACAAAACAAAATAATCAATA
>JASJDD010000047.1 GCA_030065735.1 Crocosphaera sp. | reverse complement strand
ATGATACTGATAACTTCTTAAATGAATTAACTGAAGTCAGTAACGAAGATTCTAGAGAAGCGTTAGAGGCGTTTGAAAATGATACTGATAACTTCTTAAATGAATTAACTGAAGTCAGTAACGAAGATTCTAGAGAAGAATTAGAGGCGTTTGAAAATGATACTGATAACTTCTTAAATGAATTAACTGAAGTCAGTAACGAAGATTCTAGAGAAGCGTTAGAGGAGTTTGAAAATGATACTGATAACTTCTTAGAAGAATTAACTGAAGTCAGTAACGAAGATTCTAGAGAAGCGTTAGAGGCGTTTGAAAATGATACTGATAACTTCTTAAACGAATTAACTGAAGGCAGTAACGAAGATTCTAGAGAAGAATTAGAGGCGTTTGAAAATGATACTGATAACTTCTTAAATGAGTTAAGTGTTTCTGAAGAAACTGTTGCCCAAGACACCACTTCTAATCCTAATTTAGAATTATTATCTACTTTAGAAGAAGAAAATCTCAGTCGTTCTACCCCTGATGATAACAGTAGTGATGAAACTGAAGTATTAAGGGATTTATTCACAGAAGAAACAGTCAACAATGATCAAGACTTCTTAGAAATGATGCCAACCTCTGAGGAAAAATCCCATCATTCAGAAGAAAACATTACTAGTAATGACAATGATCCCTTTGCAGATATTTTCGAGTCTGATAGTGAAAGTGATACCGTTGATCCCAATGATCCCTTTGCGGAACTTTTAGGGGATGGAACCGAAACACCCGATGAAGAATTTTTGAACTTATTGCAAGATGATGAAAATATTAAGCATGAATCCTCTGACTCCTTTAACAAGGAAAACGACTCCGAATGGGATGATATTTTTGAGGATACAAGTGGCAAAAATGGAAATGCAGATAATCCCTTCCTAATGGAAGAAATGCTGGAAACATCGAAAACCAAGACATCTTCTTAAATTTCTTGGCAACAGAATTGCTCCTTGGGGATTGGTTTAAATCCAGTCCCCATATTTTTATGCGGTGAAAAAAATAAAATTTTTAAAGAAATCCCTTGGCATACTCGTCAATTAACGTTATCATTAACCAGCCCTGATTCGAGTAAGGACTTTTCAAATCTGGGAAATTGGTACTTCTTAACCCCAGTCTGTCCAACAAATTATGCTCTGAGCCATAGGGAGACGAGCAATCCTCTTGAAAATCTCAGGGTCTAGGATAGAGAAACTCATTTCATTTGTCAATCAATGTCCTCATCTCCTGATATCATGACTGCTGTGTCACTTAAAAAACAGCCTCCCTCCAAAATGCACGGGTCAATAGGTGAATCATCCACTGAGTCTACACCAGTATTTGCCCTTAAAGAACTTGTGGCTAGTTTATATCGAGAACAAAACAAAGTCCAAAATTTATTAAGTTCTCTAGGGTTTGCTCTGCGAAGTTTTAATAATCTCAATCAATTTTTAGAACTGACCCCCTTAATGGCAGCACGGGTGACAGATGCTGACGGTAGTGCCTTAATGTTATCGAAAAGTCAGGCTCAAATAACTCTTGAACAATTACATTGTCAAGATCATAAAATGGCTCAAGATATTCGAGAATCCATTGCTAAGATTATTAATCAAACCAATAGTCAACCAGCAACCCCAGCACTATCCCTATCCTTAGACGAGAAAATTCGTCAAGCATTAGGAAAAAAGATTCGACTTTATAGCACTCCAATTCTCGTTAAAAACATAGAAAGGGGACGAATTTATGTTTTTAGTAGTGATCCTGAATACGCTTGGACCCAAACTCGGCGAAAATTGCTACAATTAGTGGCTGACCAGACATCAGTCGCGATCGCTAATAATGAATTAACGGTAGAATTACGTTCCAAAGAAAGACAAGACCGAGAACTTGAAATTGCCTCAGAAATTCAGCTACGGTTATTACCCCGCCAATTTCCTATCATCGACGGAATAGAACTGGCCGCCTGTTGTCAAACCGCTAACCGAGTGGGAGGAGATTATTACGATTTTATCCCCACCAACTACGACCAACTGCGTCAAGATCAAGAGATTAAACGAGGTGATCCATCTACATCGGTTCCTTGGAGTATCGTCATCGGGGATGTGATGGGTAAAGGAGTTCCTGCTGGTTTAATTATGACCATGACCAGAGGAATGTTACGAGCAGAAGTGCTAAACCGCCATTCCCCTGCTAGAATTCTGCAACATCTCAATCGCGTCATGTACGCTGACTTAGATAATTCTCATCGGTTTGTTACTTTATTTTATTCCGAATACGATCCTCAAACAAAAAGACTGTCTTATAGTAATGCGGCACATAATCCCCCGTTACTCTGGCGAAAAGCAACCCAAACCATTGAGAAACTGGATACCGATGGGATGTTAATTGGCTTAGATCCCAATTCTGAATACGAAGATGGACAAACTCAACTGGCCCCTGGAGACACAACTCTGTACTATACCGATGGTTTTACCGATGCAGTGAATCAAAAAGGCCATCGCTTTGATGAAGAAAACCTGATCAAAGTCTTTGAAGAAGGATGTCAACGCTATGATAGTCCTCAAGACATTCTTGATTACCTGTTTAAACAAATTAAAGCATTTATCGGTTCAGACCATAACAATAGTGACGATATGACTTTAATTGTGATGCGGGTCAAATCAACTTCTTGAGAGACTAAAGGTTAGCCAAAAACCGTAAGTCTGTGTGTCTAAAACGATTGAACACTCAAGGCTTTTGTATGCTGTTGTTTGAACCTACTATTCATCTCGATTTGATCCAACTTTCCTTGTGGTCAGACTCTTTGTCGTTATTTCATCATCCCTGGATAGAGGTGAGTCACTTATTTGCCCAAAAAATAGAAGATCCACAAATAATTGAAAAAATGCAAAAATCTTGGAGAAATTTTATTGAGTCGGGTCAAGTTTGGGCTTTAGGTATAGGATTTGTTATCGGATATATATTCCGAACCTTTACCTCTTAAGAGAGAGTAACATTAAGTTTATTTTTATTTCTAAAAAAGGTTAACCGTGACACAACAAAAGACTTGGAGTGATCGCTTTGAAGGGAGTTTACACCCTGCGATTGTTGAATTTAATGCCAGTATTACCTTCGATATCGAACTGATTGAATATGATTTAACTGGTTCTATTGCCCATGCTAAAATGTTGGCGAAAACAGGTATTATTAGCGACGCAGAAGCACAAACATTAGTCAATGGGTTAGAACAAATCCGCCAAGAATATCGGGATGGCAATTTTACTCCAGATATCCATCAAGAAGATGTCCATTTTGCTGTAGAGAGACGTTTAACGGAATTAGTGGGAGATGTCGGTAAAAAACTCCATACTGCGCGATCGCGCAACGACCAAGTAGGAACCGATATCCGTCTCTATCTCAGAGATCAAATTCAACAAATACGCACCCAAATCAGAGAATTTCAACAAGTTTTATTAATCCATGCTCAAGAAAATGTTGAAACCTTAATCCCTGGTTATACCCATCTCCAACGGGCCCAACCCATTAGCCTCGCCCATCATCTTTTAGCTTACTTCCAAATGGCCCAACGGGACTGGGAACGCTTAGGAGAAATTTATCAAAGAACAAATGTTTCTCCTTTGGGCTGTGGGGCTTTAGCCGGCACAACCTTTCCTATTGATCGCCATTATAGTGCAGAATTATTGGGCTTTGCTGAGGTTTATGGCAATAGTTTAGATGGAGTCAGCGATCGCGACTTTGCTATTGAATTCCTCAATGCAGCTAGTCTAATTATGGTACATCTCAGTCGTTTAAGCGAAGAGATGATTCTCTGGGCTTCTCAAGAGTTCGGCTTTATTAGTTTAACCGATAGTTGTGCCACAGGTTCGAGTATTATGCCCCAAAAGAAAAATCCTGATGTTCCTGAATTAGTGAGGGGAAAAACAGGGCGTGTTTTTGGGCATTTACAGGGATTGTTAGTGCTGATGAAGGGATTACCCCTAGCTTACAATAAAGACCTCCAGGAAGACAAGGAAGCCATATTTGACGGGGTAAAAACCGTTAAAGGATGTTTAGAAGCCATGACGGTATTATTAGGCCAAGGTATTAAGTTTCGCAAAGAAAGATTAAGTCAAGCGGTGAGTGAAGACTTTTCTAATGCGACAGATGTGGCTGACTATTTAGCAGCGAGAGGGGTTCCTTTCCGTGAGGCTTATAATTTAGTGGGAAAAGTGGTGAAAACTAGCTTAGCGGCAGGTAAACTACTGAAAGATTTAACCCTGGAAGAATGGCAAGAATTACATCCCAAATTTGAAGCCGATATCTATGAAGCTATCGCCCCTAAACAAGTCGTCGCAGCGCGAAATAGTTACGGGGGAACAGGGTTTGAGCAAATTCATCAAGGGATTGAAAGAGCCAAAAAACAGCTTGAAGTTGCTAATGACGAGACAACCTAGATTAATTCGGAGTTTTTATCCTTTAATAATTAAACTCAGTAACCTTTCACTTCAGCAACAATTACAGCAGTTTCTCTTAACTCAGTTGGCGGATTTAGATAGGTTGAAGTTTCCTCCTGTTACCTCTAGGGAAAAGCCGATTTCTTTGTTTCGTTTACCCACAATTAATTCTATTACCTATCGTTGTGCGATCGCCTTTCAATTATCCCGTCATTCCTCTATTTCCCCCATTACTCTAGCGCAAGGGTTGTTTAACACTCTTCAATCACAAGCAACTTACCACCCAGATCACTTGTCTCTCCACTTTACGCTTAAACTCCTTGATCCCGGTTGGTTAGAGTTTACCCTATGCGATCGCAGTCTCTACCTTTGGTTACAATCTTGGCCAACGTTTTCCTATTCCTACCAAAAGTCTCCCTTAACATCAAGAAACCATGACAATTTATGGATTCTCCAATATACTTATGCACGTTGTTGCACTTTACTACGCTTAGGAGAACAAGAAGGACTTATACAACTAAAAAATCAGCAATTTAAGCCTTATTCATGGTCATTATCAACTTCTCAACTGATTCCTTGGTCTAACTTAGTATTAAATCAATTTGAGCGCTCCCTAATTGCTCAACTGATTATCACTGTGGATCGTTTAGTCAATGAGTTGAAAGTCAAGGGGATAAAATTAGCACTAGCATTAAGTGAGTCTTTTCTCAATTTTGAGTGTCACTGTCGCATTTTTGGCGAAACAAGCCGGCATAACCCGCAATTATCTCAAGCAAGACTGGGTTTAGTCGCCATTACACAATTTTTAGTCCAAGGGTTATGGTTGTCAAACATTGAGCAACCGCTTCGTAACAGATTGTAAAACGATGTAATAAATCAAAAATAAATCTTAAGTAACATGACAAAACGCAAACCTTCCTATATATTTATATGTAGTGTGAGGAGCGAACCAGACAAGAGAACCGAGACGAAACACGGAAAGTCGTCGGTTCTCTTTCTGATCTAAGGGTAGGTAAAGATGGGATCGTTGAAAGTGTTTCTGAATCAAGAATTTACCCTAGCAACGATCGCCCGATGACGGGGACTGATGGGGGTTAGTTTTGGGGGGTCAAACCCGGCTTCTATTAAGGCTGTTTCTACATCTAAGGCGAAATATTGATCCAGATAGGGTTCGGTGCTTTTGAGTAGGGTTAAGATATAAGGGGGCATTTTTTGATAGGCTTGGGCGCGAGGGTTCATATCCATCATGGTGAAGTATCCCCCAGGTTTGAGCAGGCGACGGGCTTCTGTAAAGATGGCGATCGCTGCTGTTTTCGGCAGTTCGTGATACAACAAAAAGGCCGAGACTAAGTCAAAGGAGGCTGAAGGGAGTCCCGTCTCTTCTGCTGCTGCGTGTACCCAGTTAATGGGAAGGTTGCGTTGCTGAGTTCGGTAATGGGCAACAGCTAAATGATAGGCAGATAAGTCTAATCCTGTTACGTTAGCGTCGGGGTACATTTCTTGTAGGGGAAAGGTACTCATACCTACGCTACAGCCTATATCTAAAATGCTTTGGGGGGTTAAGGATAATTGTTGTTTGAGAATTTCGTGATAATTGTGTCGTAAACGAGGATCACCACTCACCCCTGCTCCTGGCCAAATACTAGCATGAACAGCATAAGCAGCAGATTCGACTTCTAGGGCTGATTCCCAACTTAAATTGCCTGTCTCATAACCATGAAATGAGCAAACATAATAATCAGGATAGATTAGGTTGGGATTTTTAACTTTGGCTAGTTCTTCCTGCCAATTATGGTGACTAAGTTGACGCACATTATCTCGCCAGGGAACCCCTATTTTTTCTGCCCGATTAATAATCATGTTGCGGGCTTGATATTTCGCTAGTTTGGCTAGGGGTTTGACAGATAAGATCCCATTGATTATACGGGAAGCTAAACTGGGTTTTGATTGAAAGGGGGTAACAGTCATAAAATTCTCTGAATGTCCCTCCTGACAGTAACTAAGTCGTATCGATAGTTACTCAAGAGTTTTCCTCCCTGATTCTACCATAGTAGACAGTGAACAGTTACCAGGTGACCAATAACTGATAACTGGTTTAACTTTCTGTTTCTATTAATGTCAAAATTTTATCTTCTAGAGTGGTTAAAAAGGGACGCTCAATTTTTCCTAATGCTTCTAAAAACTGTTTGACTGAATCCTCTAGTTGATTGTGGGGTATCCGAGAAAGGCGATCGCTTATCTTTTTTATCTCTTGTTGTTGCTTGGATGAGTAATAAACATCTTTTAAGTTCTCAATTTTTACTTGAATCATGCCATCCCAAGTTTTCACTAAACAGGAAAAATTTAAAACTTGTTCAATAATACACCACTGACCACTTCTTCCTTTGAGATCAGGATTACCTTTAATAATAATTTGGGCAACTTCTCCCACACGCCAAGGGTTCGGCACTGGCCGACGTTCACGAATTTCATCAACAATACTTCTTTTTTGATTATTTTTTCTTCTGGTTTTTACTGTTTTGTTGATGATATTATTTTCAGTTCTTTTCTTTTCGCTTTTATTAATTTGTGGGAGAGAGTTGATAGATTTGCTCATGCTTGAAAATATTTTTTGATGAATAATGTACCCAAGGATAAGTGCCACTTTTATCCTTTATTAAGTTCTTTGACTCAGTTGATGACCTCAAAGGTTTTTCTAAAGTTTTTTGAAGTTTTTAGGGTTTATCACTCTAACTCATTATAACATAAAAATCAAGCCTTGAATTTTCTGATTTTGACGATAATAACGACTATTCATAGGGTAGAAACGGTAACGATATAATTTTTGGGGATGCTGGTGATGATGTTATTTATGGTAATTAGGGTAATGACATTCTTGTGGGCAGATCTGGTTTTGATATTTTATCTGGTTATGGTGGTAATACTGGAGAAGTTGATTTTCTGATGGGGGGAGAAGGGATAGATGCTTTTATTTATTGCTTTAGATTCTACTAATCTCAACTTGAATCAAGATTTTATATTCGTCTAAAAATTAAATATGATTGCTGTCCTTGTTAATTGCGATCGCTACTGTTAAAAATAGTTTGATTAAAGATGATTGGACAATTCTTTGTGATCCTTATACCATTAAGTATGAAAAGGTACAGTTATTTACTGACTTGTTAGCAGATAGAACTTTAGAAATTAAACCTATTTGATGAACAAAGAGATCAATACATTTAATCAAAGGAGATATAAATGATTAAATTACATATTGAATTTTTAACTAAAAATGGGAAAAGGGAGTTTGCTATTTTACCTTATGATGAGTTCCTTCAAATTCAAGAATTATTAGAAGAAACACCAATAATTGAACATAAATCTAACGGTAAAAAAATGGCAGAAGCATTAAGAAAAATAGCTAAAAATAATGCTTTTTCTGAAATCTCTGCTAGAGAATGGCAAAAAAATATACGTCAAGATCGTCCTCTTCCTAATAGAGATTAAATAATGTTACTTGATAGCAATATTATTATTTATGCAGCAGAACAAGAAAATGAATTTTTAAGAGAGTTTATTGCTGAAAATAATCCTTATGTCTCTTCGCTGTCTTATATTGAAGTCTTGGGTTATCATAAATTAAGTAGTGAAGAGAAAACTTATTTTGAGGAGTTTTTTAATGCTGCTCAAATTTTACTAATTTCTCAAGCAGTTATCAATCAAGCAGTGAGACTCAAGCAACTTAGAAAAATGTCTTTAGGAGATTCTATCATTGCAGGAACAACTTTAGTGTATAATTTAACTATTATTACTAGGAATGTTGATGATTTTAGGTGGATTACTGAATTAAAATTAGTTAATCCTTTTAATGATTCTTAAGATAAGTAATTTCTGTGAATACAATTGAATTATTTTAACCTTTTATGACTCCGAAACTCGTAAATTAACTGAGTTTGCGATCGCTTAAATATAACTATTAATTCTTGCAGTAGTTTTTAAGATATTCTTTAAAAAAACGTATAATTGGAAATACCTTAACATCATGAATGACAAAAATATTATCACTATTGAACCTGGAAAACGTAGCGGAAAACCCTGTATTAGAGGGATGAGAATTACGGTTTATGATGTTCTTTCTTATCTCGCTTCTGGAATGACTTATGAGGAAATTTTAGAGGACTTTCCTTATTTAACAAAAGACGATGTTTTAGCTTGTATTAGTTATGAGAAATAATAACTTTATCTTCAACTATGACTTAAGTGCGATCGCCTATAATAAACCTATCCTCTAAAATAGTTACAAGGAGACAACATTACCCAATCTAAACTACTCACAGCAGAAGGACAAGTCGGGACCTACGGCAACTTGTTAAAATTAGGTCGTAGAGGAGACAATTTAACCCCTCATCATGTTCCTTCCAATGCTTACATGAAAGCTAAAGTCAAGGATTACACAACCAATCAAGGAATTGCTATCATGATGGAACATTTATCACCAGGAAAAGGGGGTCGTCATCGCCAAACTTCATCCTATGGTAAAAGTCCAGACTTAACCCTTTCACCTCGGCAGATTCTCGCACAAGAAGTGTGGAATGTTCGTTCTATTTATCTTAGTCAAAGACTCTATAACTCAAGCATCAGAAAAAGTTTACAAACGCTTATTCAACTGAATAAAGAGACTTGGAAAACTGTTTTTTATAAAGGAGTAATCTAATGATTAATTTACTAAAAACTTTAAAAGAAAATCGCTTGATGAAAACTCCTGAAGAGGTAATTACTTTTGAAGAAACTTTAGAAAGGATTGCGGAAGACCCTCATGATGAATATTTAAAAGACTTACATCTTATTTTAGATGATAATTGTGAGCAACCTGATCTTATGTTTGGGTTAGTGCATTTTTTAGAGTCTTTTGAACTACAACAACAAATTGAAGCTTTTATTGCGGTTATTCCACAATTAATGATTACTGCACCAGAATGGACAAAAATAATTCATTATCGAATAATAAATGATGAATTAGCTTGTAAAACTTATCAAAAAAGTTTAGAATTAGCTAATGAAAAGACACCTCATTTCCTCTATCAACTCTTAAATGAAAGTGTTAAAAATCATATGAACTCAAAACAAATTTTAGCAATTAGTTAAAAATGAACTTTTACACCGTCATCCTTAGAAAAAGTGCAGATTATTGGGTTTCATTATGTCTCGAAAATGGAAGTCCAGTAGAATTGTTCCTATAGATATTGGTGCAAAAGAAATGTCACCTGCTTATATTTTACGCATTTTTAGACAATTTGGTTTTACCGATGAAGAAATTGAAAGCCTGTTGAAATAAATTAATTATAATTAACGAGGCGATCGCTTACAATAAACCTATCCCCTGAAAGAAGCATAAGTAGGAAAATACCAGCAAAAGATATTTATCATGATGCCGTTAAAAATGCTTTAATTAAAGAGGGTTGAACAATTATGGCAAACTCCTATTATATTATCTATAAAAAACTACGACTTGTAGGGTCTTAATAATATCCAGTCCCTACAAAAGTCGTTTATATAACAAAGATTTCTTAAAAAGGAATAGGATCATCAGTTTCATTACTTGATGAAGTTGTGGCTGTATCTGACTCATCCATATTGTAGTCATCTTCATCATAACTACTATCCCTCTGTTGAGATGATTTAGCAGTATCAAAAGAAACCACATTATGTGCAGAAGAAGACTCACTCACCCCATCTAAAGGATAAAAGCGAGAAATCACCAATTCTGCCCGTTTTTCCTTAAACCCTTCTTTGCGTTCAAAAGTATTCATAGATAAACGGCCTTCAAGAATTAAGCGATCGCCCTCGGTGCAACTTTCTTTCATTTGTGTTGCCAAACCGCCCCATCCCACCACTTTTAAAATACAAGGAGGATCTTCGCTTCGCCGTCCTTCAAATTCTACCAACATTTGCGCGACTTCTGTTTGGTTATCTGGGGTATAGCGTAATTCAGGGTTACTAATGACTTTTGCCATTAACACGCAACTATTCATTTATTCAACTTCCAAGATCAACGGTATTACTATTTTATCACTCTGCACCTTTCCCACACTCCCCAAACTTCCCATTTTTAATCATAATGAGAGAGAAAGCATTTAACGCAAGGAGCCTTAATGATTAGTCTGGATTTAGCTTTAAAGTACACTCCCATCCCTATTTCTGTTCAACGCAAAGAAGTTGACGACGCAAAGGCACTTTATGATCAAATTGTCAATGCCATGAAATCAGGAACCTCTCAGTTAATTGAGTTAACTTGTGAGAAACAAACGGAAAAAAAAGTCGCAGTGATGAGCGATCAAATTAGTGCGGTTATCCTGTCTCAAAAAGATGGTGCTGCAGCTACAGGAAGGGTTCCTGGTTTCTATTCTATGGTTGAAGCAGAACAATAGATAAAGCAAAAGGCAAAGGAAAAAGAGATACTTTCTTATCTTCTTTCTTCCTGCCACCTACAAGATTTAAGAATTAATTATAGTTATGAAAGTTATACGCCCTTATCAACCTTTATTACTTCGTTTAATTCATGGTTTCACCGCTTTATTCCTCATGTTAGCTATGATTACGGCCTACTGGACTTATGATGTTTATGACGGTAGATGGGGACAAATTCCTTTACCCAAGTTTGAAGAAATCGAGGGAATTCATGGTACGTTTGGACTTTGGACCTTATTAATTTTTCCTACTTTAGTTTTTTATGCTTTTCATCAAGGTCGAAAACGTTTAATTCAACCGCATACTTTCTCGAATTTAACTCAGATATATCAAAAAGGCTGGTCTTATCATCTTCATCGGGTTATCAATACATTAATGCTTATTTCTCTGACTTTTGCCGTTTTTACTGGCAAAATGATGGATGAAAAATGGTTACCCAATGGAGAACTTAATCATGTTTGGTATTTGGCTCATTTGTTATCATGGGTAATTATGGTTTTTAGTTTGGGTTATCATCTATTAATCAGTGCTAAAATTGGTGGATTACCTTTCTTTCTTTCCATGTTTAACTGGTTATATAAACCTCAAGATAGTCCTCAGCATTGGCAACATTATCTTATCAATTACACTCAAACATTTAACTTTTCTTGGGTCAAGCATTGGTGGCAAGAAACTTTCTGGATTAAATGGCTAGAATTACTGATTTGGATAGCTTTAGGAACGGCTTGGATAATTTCTATTATTAAAGAGGCTTAACGAAGTCAGAAGTCAGAAGTCAGAAGTTCCTCACTACTACCATGCGCTATCGCACAGAAGTTGCTCACTACTACCATGCGCTATCGCACAGAAATCAGAAGTTCCTCACTATGTTCCGGTGCTATCGCACAGAAGTTGTTGAAAGCAGGAGAAGATTTATGCCTCGCTCTAAAAACTTTTCGCTTTAAAAAGCCAGGTTTTAGACCCTAATATCTCGATAAATCTAAGAAGTTGTTTTTTAAAGAAACATTACAGATTAAGTTGATCGGGTGGGCAACTATAACTCAAATTCTCTGAAAAATGATTATAATAAAAGTAAGGGATAGAAGCCGTGTAACAGTCTGCTTCGAGCCTTCCTTGTCAATTGGTTGTCATCAAGGGGGTCTGTTATGACATTAATAATTGAACGAGTTATCTCTAGTTTTTTAATCATAACTGGTCTATCCTATTTGTTTCAAAGTTTAGTTTGGAAAGATTTAGTTAAAGAATTGTTGTCAAAGCCAACTTGGTTAATGTTCTGGTCACTTTTGTTTCTTCCTTGGGGATTGATTGTTGTTTTTAACCATAATCTTTGGGTTGCGAACTGGACTGTGATTTTTACTATTTTAGGATGGTTAGTTACCATTAAATGTTGTCTATATCTTCTTTTCCCTGGTTGGGCTAATTTCGTTAAACAGTGGTCTAATGAATTTTTACAACGCTATATTCAGATAGCTGGAGTCGTAGAAACTATCTTAGGCGGTGGTTTATTATTCTTCAGTTTTGCGAGTTAGAATCAATACAATCAATCAGAGTCTAACTGCTAAATTTACAAGTTTGGTCATGGTATTTATTGAATATCTAGTCAGTTAAGGAGGTTTTAATAATGATTAATTTTCTAACGGTAAAAAATGATCTAGTCTTAGCTTTAGATGCTGAAGGTAGAGTCACTGGGGATGATTATCAATCAGTAATTATTCCAGCCATTGAAACCAAACTTAGACAGTACAAAAAAATCCGTTTATTGTATGAACTAGGAAATCACTTTTCTGGCTTTGATCTTAACGCTGTTTGGGAAGATCTTAAACTAGGGCTAAACCATTGGGCTGATTTTGAAAAAATTGCCTTAGTTTCTGATATTAAATGGATACGAATGGTGACTAAACTAATGGGATTAATTCTACCCTATCCTGTTGAAGTTTTTCATAACAATCAATTGTCTCAAGCACAAGAATGGGTGAGTTGTTGAGTTATGATAATTCCTCTTTTGTGAACTACCTACGCTGACCTATCGGTACAGCGTAGGCTTCTTACCCAACAGATAGCGGAACAGTGGATTTCTTGCGTCCTCCTCTACTCCCTAAATTTTATCCTAATGTCGCCAGAATACCCCATCCTTCTATAAGGTGAGTATTCTGGCGACCAGTAAATAAACCGCGAAGGGTCTCCTAAAAATCAAAATCCTTGAGGATTTAGTCCCAAATCTGACAACTTAAATCCCCAGATTTTTGAGAGAAACGGATATTTTCTCCATAATCAACCGGACAATCAATCACCGCAGGGACCCCCTGTTCCAAGGCTGTTTTCAAAGTAGGAACTAAATCATCAGCCGACTCCACACGATACCCTTTTAAGCCCATACTTTCGGCAAATTTAACAAAATCGGGATTGGTAAACTTAATAAAAGCAGACTCCCCAAATTGATTGATTTGTTTCCATTCAATCAAACCATAACCATTGTCATTGAAAATAAGCGTAACAAAAGGGGTTCCCGCCCGTAAGGCCGTTTCTAACTCTTGACAGTTCATCATAAAACCGCCGTCCCCTGTCACTGCTACCACCCTCTTATCAGGGGCTACTAACTTAGCAGCGATCGCCCCAGGAATTGCAATTCCCATGGCAGCAAACCCATTAGAAATCAAACAGGTATTAGGACTATCACAATGATAATGACGGGCCATCCACATTTTGTGGGCCCCCACATCGGAGATAACGATATCTTCGGGCCCCATCACTTGACGCAAATCATAGATAATTTTTTGTGGTTTAATGGGAAACCCCTCATCATGGGCATAATTTTCATATTCTGTAACTAACTTGGTGCGTAAACCAGCAGCAATGGAGGTTGATTTTCCTTGACGATCGGCCCGTTTTAAAATATCCATCAAGGAATCACTAATATCCCCCACCACTTCCACTAACGGAATATAACTGCTATCAATTTCGGCTGGTTCCATGCCAATGTGAATGACAGGGATTGCTCCTTCTGGGTTCCATTTTTTGGGGGAATATTCGATCAAATCATACCCCACTGCAATGACGAGATCGCTTTGTTCAAAGGCACAGGTAATAACGTCTCTTTGTTGGAGTCCTACTGTCCACAAGGATAAAGGATGGGTGTAAGGAACGGCCCCTTTACCCATAAACGTATTAGCCACAGGAATATTTAAAGTGGTGGCAAACTCTGTTAACGCTTCACTGGCCTGGGCCCGAATGGTTCCATTCCCCACTAATATTAAGGGGTTTTTGGCTTTAGAAATGGCCATGGCCGCCGCGTTTAAACTACGATAGGAAGCGTAGGTTTTTTCCTGAGCATCCCGTTTTAAGGGTTGTCCATCCACAGACATAGCTGCAATGTTTTCAGGGAGATCGATATGAACCGCCCCTGGTTTCTCGCTTTGTGCCAATTTAAAGGCTTTACGGGTGATTTCTGGGGTAATACTAGGACGAACTATCTGCTTATTCCATTTTGTTACTGGTGCAAACATAGCCACTAAGTCCAGGTATTGATGGGACTCAATGTGCATTCTGTCGGTTCCTACCTGTCCTGTAATCGCCACTAAAGCCGCACCATCTAGGTTAGCATCGGCTACCCCTGTCATCAAATTGGTTGCCCCTGGTCCCAGGGTGGATAAACAGACTCCAGCTTTGCCGGTCAGTCTTCCATAGACATCAGCCATAAAGGCCGCCCCTTGTTCGTGACGGGTGGTGATAAATTGAATAGAAGAGTCTTTGAGTGCCTCAAGGATATGTAAGTTTTCTTCCCCTGGCAAGCCAAAAATATACTCGACCTCTTCATTTTCGAGGCATTTCACCAATAATTCGGCTGTGTTCATTTCCCCCATGTGAGTTTTCCCTTATACTGATACTGATTAGTTAATAACGACTCCCGAAATCCTGATTTCCAGAGTATTTCGGGAGTTGAGGATGGATTATCAAATTTATCTTATGTCTAATTTAACGAAAGATCCTTGACAAAAACCACTATTTATGGTCATTTCCTCACTTAATCCACACGGTTTTAACATTCAGAAATTCTTGCATCCCTTCAATGCTTAATTCCCGTCCATAACCCGATCGCTTGATCCCCCCGAAAGGTAGGCGGGGATCGGATTTAACCATACCATTAATAAAGACGCATCCGGCTTCGATCTCGTCGATGAGTCGCTCTTGTTCCGTTGGATCATTGGTCCAACCACTTGCCCCTAATCCAAAGATGGTATCATTCGCTAATTCAATGGCTTCGTCGATAGTTTTAACTCGGAAGAGTAAAGCAACCGGACCAAAGAATTCATCGTGATAACCGGGAGAATCCAGGGGAATATCCGTTAAAATGGTAGGCGGATAAAAGTAACCTGAGCGATCGCTGATCACTTGACCTCCTAATACTATTTTGCCTCCTTTTGTCACCGTTTCTTGAACTTGTTGATCTAATTCTAATAACATGGAGGCGTTAGCTAACGGTCCGATGTCCGTGTCTTCCTTCATGGGATCACCCACTTTGAGGGCTTTAAATTTTTCCGTGAGTAAAGCTTGAAATTGCTCGG
Source organism: Crocosphaera sp. (assembly GCA_030065735.1). Lineage (GTDB taxonomy): Bacteria > Cyanobacteriota > Cyanobacteriia > Cyanobacteriales > Microcystaceae > Crocosphaera. The sequence continues at coordinate 11,065 of JASJDD010000047.1, read as the reverse complement.
CGATGGACTCGGCTAAAATAAAGCGTTTAGCAGCAATACAGGACTGGCCATTGTTTAACATCCTAGCAGTGACGGCGGTGGTAGCTGCTGCTTCAATATCGGCACTTTCTAAGACAATAAAGGGATCACTGCCCCCTAATTCTAAAACGGTTTTCTTAATTTGTTTACCAGCAGCAGAAGCTAAACTAGCCCCGGCTGGTTCACTTCCGGTTAATGTGGCTGCTTTGACTCTGGGATCATTAATGATAGATTCTACTTGGGATGCGCCAATGAGTAGGGTTTGGAAGCAACCAGCAGGAAACCCTGCCTCTGCCAAAATAGCATCAATGGCTAAGGCGCATTGGGGGACGTTAGAAGCGTGTTTAAGAATACCGACGTTTCCGGCCATTAAAGCGGGGGCTGCAAAGCGAAATACTTGCCATAAGGGAAAATTCCAGGGCATAACCGCTAAAATTACCCCTAGAGGTTGATAACGGATAAAGCTACGACTGGCATCTGTTTCGGCGGCAACATCTTTGAGAAAATTGGCTGCATTATCCGCATAGTAACGACAAACTAAAGCGCATTTTTTAACTTCTGCGATCGCACTTTTGATGGGTTTACCCATTTCTAGGGTCATGATTTCCCCTAGTTTACATTGATCGCGTTCCAAAATATCAGCAGCCGCTTTTAACCATTGACTTTTTTGTTCAAAGGAAATTTTGCGATACTGTTTAAAAGTAGTTGAAGCTAGGGCGAGTTTAACCTCAATGTCGTCTGTCGTTAGGGGTTCAAAAATTTTAATCGTTTCTCCCGTTGCTGGGTTAACTGTAGCGATACCCATTGTGTCCTCCTAAATTCCCTTTAATGTTTACAATGATAGTTATTCCTTCTTAGTGTGCTATTACTGCACTCAGGTTAAGGGGGTTTTTTGGGAATTTTTAATATCTATTTCTACATTGACTCTTTATGAAGACCCTCAACTAAAAAATTAATATTTCTCCACATAAGTTTGCTTGTTGTAACAAACCATCCTCTTTTGGTAGCACAGTAGTATTTATTATGTAAAATATGAAAATAAAAGAATACCAAGATTTTAGAAAAAATTGGTTAAAATAGAACAGTTAGTATTTAAAAATTTGAGGAAAAATATTATGACTGTTGCATTAAAAAATAAAATTTATACACCAGAAGAATATTTAAAATTAGAAGAAACATCAGAAGAAAAACATGAATATCGTAATGGAGAAATTGTACTGATGACTGGAGGAACTACTAATCATAACCGTCTTGTTCTTGAGTTTTGTACCTACTTAAATTTTGCTTCAAGAGAACAAAATCTAGAGGTTTTTGTAGGAGATGTTCGTCTATGGATTCCTCGTTATCGTGAGTATACTTATCCTGATATTATGGTAGTTGAAGGACAACCTGTTTATCACCCTCCAGGAACCACAACCATTACTAATCCTACTATTATCGTAGAAGTTTTATCGAAGTCAACTCAAGCAAGAGATCGAGGAGATAAATTTCGTTTTTATCGGTCGATTCCTGAGTTTAAGGAATATGTTTTAATCGATCAATATAGTGTGTTAGTTGAACATTTTGTGAAAACTGCTGATCATCAATGGATGTTAACGGAATATGAAACAAAAGAAGCTAATTTATCTTTAAATTCTCTTGATTTTGAAATTAGTTTAGATGAGTTATATAAACGAGTTAATTTTGATGAAGCAGATTAAGTATTGTTGGGATTAGTTGTCTCTTATTTTGAAGGAATTTATGGGTTTGCTCCTTTCTTTTACCACCTTTATATTTTATAATGTTGATCACAGTTTAATCGAAGTGTAGGAAATAATTGAGATTTAATAATATCGCCTCGACGTAACAGAACTTTTTGATATTCATCATTAACTAACTGACAAATCGTTATGGTGGGTTGTTTAGGACTCCCAATATAATATTTTCCTCCAATTCCTAAATAATCAACAATCCAGTATTCAGGACTTTTTAAAGACTCGTAATCTTCATATTTACGCGCATAATCATTTTGCCAATTATTACTAACAACTTCCACAACTAATTTAATGGTTGTTCCTAAAGTAATGACAGGTTCACGATTCCAAAGCGGCTCATTTTTTAAAGCATTTTCATCAAGAATAATAACATCAGGACGAAAAGCACTAATAGAACTCAAGGGTAGAATTAAACAACGATGAGGAATAAAATAGGGTAAATTATAACGATCAATTTCAACATTTAATTTACGACTAATGAAAGCTGCTACTTGTTCATGGGTTCCGGTGGGTTCCATATCAACTAATTCCCCATCAATCAGTTCATAACGTTCATTATCTCCATGTTGACTAATAAATTCATCAATATTAATTCCGGTAATAGTTGGTGATTTCATGGTAATTTCATTAATAATAATCTACTTTTATTATCAGCAAAAGTTAATCTTGTATAGAAGAGACAATGAAGCCTTAATTAAGAATAGCATTTGCCGTTAATTCTGCTTTTTCTAAATGGGGAACATGACCACATTTTGGAATCCAAATTAATTGACTATTGGGGATTAATTTTTTAAATTTATTAGCATCTTTTGTCCCTAAAATTTTATCATTTTCTCCCCAAATAATGGTTGTTTTTTGTTGTAAATTGACAATTTTTTCTTTGAAAGAACCATAACCTCCACTTTTGGTAAAAGAAATTAAAGCTTGACTCCATTTGTCACAATTAAGATGTAAAGCAGCACAAAGTTGAGCATCTTTATTAGCAAAACTTTTATCATAATAAGCGGATTCACTAATCTTTTGTCTCACCTTCAGATTCCGTAAAAATGCCGTTGATAAATAGTCTAAGGGAGGAAACATAAATTTTCCTATCTTGGGAGGTGAAGCTAACCCTGCACTATCAATTAACACTAATTTGCTAACTATTTCTGGATAGGTTAAACTAAAATCAATAGCCGTTGCTCCTCCCATAGAAGCACCGACTAAAATAACAGGTTCTTTAATCAAAGTTTTCCAGGTATAATATAAATGGGTTTTAATATTTTCAGGGCTAAATAATAAATTAGTGCTTCTTTTAGTAAAGCCAAACCCTAATAGATCAATTGCCCAAGTAACATGAAATTGGGATATAATGGGCAAAAGACGGCGAAATTCCAATAAGGAACTATCAAATCCATGTAGGAGTAAAATGGGTGGATTTTTCTTCCCCTGAAAAACATAACTGGTAGCAATGGGGTGAGGAGATAGGGAGGTGACAATATCCTCGAACTTAATCTGATTAACTAAGTTAATAGATGTTTTTTCAGTTAACTTTTTAGCTTCAAAAGGAAGAAAAATCATAAGATATGTTTAGGGATAAAATAATCTTGACGGATTATATCATATTAATGATTTCTATCCCTAAAAGGAAGACATAACCTATAAATCTTTAAACCGCAAGTTCTTCAATTTTACTGGTCTTTTTCTGTAAAATTCTCAAGGCACGACTATAAATTTGACGGGCCCTTTCATGACTAATGCCACACTGTTCTCCAATAGCTTTATAACTCATTTGTTGGCCATCTCGCAAGCCAAAACGAAGAATAATGACTTCTTTTTGTCTCGGAGATAAACTTTCTAAAAGATGGTTGATCTGAGAAACTTCCTCTTGTTGTTTGACAAAATCACTAGGGGAGATACTCTCTTCATCCGGTAATAATTGTCCTAACTCGGTATGATTTTCATCAATAACAATATTCAAGCTACGAGACTTAGTTTTAAAGGCTGCTTGTTGGAGAAATTGCAACTTATCGACGGGGATTTCCATGTCTTGGGCAATCTCTTTTTGGCTCGGTTTTTTACCTAACTTTAAGGTTAATTCCCGAATCGATTTGTGATATTTATTGAGACTTTCGTTAATATGAATAGGTAAACGAATAGTGCGACTCTGTTCTGCGATCGCTCTGGTTATTCCTTGTCGTATCCACCAATAAGCATAAGTAGAAAATTTATAACCCCGAGAAGGATCAAATTTCTCCACTCCCCTAATTAATCCTAGACTTCCTTCTTGGATTAAATCTAATAAAGATAGGCCAGAATTCAGGTATTTTTTAGCGATCGATACTACCAGACGTAAATTAGCCTGAATCATTTTATCCCTAGCTTTCTGTCCTTTAGCGACAATTTTTTCCTCCTCTGGGGTGAGTTGTTTTTTGTCTAATAAAGGTAGCATAGCCTGAATTTCTTCCGCTAGTTCGATCTCTTGGTCACGAGAGAGTAAAGGAGTTTTACCAATGGACTTAAGATAATGGCGAACTGTATCAACTTTTTTCTTGGTTGTCATGTTTAGCTATCTCTTATTTATTCGTTGTTTGTAGATATAGTGATGGAAATTGAGAGCAGCAGTTATGGATTAAATCTTTCTGGTAATTCTTTCTTTTTCAGCACAGTCTGAATTAATGTTGATGGGAGTTATCTATATCATAATTGTAAAGTAAAATTAAATTTTTTGCAAGGTATTACCCTAAGGCTCAAGAAAAATTGTTATCATTAGTAACCTAAGTCAAAAGTGAAATTGTTGGTGAAACCAACAAAAATCTCGTCATAAGTCAGTAATCCGTAGCTTTTTCCCCTAAAATGGAAATAGGGTTTGACCTGTGATAGCCTAATGTGTAACCTTGAGTGAAACAATCCTTAACCTCTGCTGAGATCAATATTCAAGAACTATTCCCCTTTCAACTTGATCCTTTTCAAGAGGAAGCGATCGCTGCGTTGAATCAGGGAAAATCTCTCGTTGTCTGCGCCCCAACTGGTTCAGGAAAGACAGTCATTGGAGAATTTGCCATCTATCGAGCTTTACATCTAGGTCAACGAGTTTTTTACACCACCCCTCTCAAAGCTTTATCTAATCAAAAGTTTCGAGACTTCCAGGATAAATTTGCCACCACAGAAGAGGGAATTCAAGAAGGGATGGTAGGGTTAATCACAGGAGATACAGTGGTCAATGCCAACGCTTCTATTGTCATCATGACCACAGAAATTTTCCGTAATATGCTTTATGAAACCCCCATTGGTCAAGTGGGGACCTCCTTAGAAAACGTGGCCACCGTTGTTTTAGATGAATGTCACTATATTAGTAATCGGGGTCGGGGAACAGTATGGGAAGAATCAATTATTTATTGTCCCCCCAGTATTCAATTAGTTGCCCTTTCTGCAACTATTGGCAACCCAGAAGAATTAACCCAGTGGATTAATCAAGTCAGACAAACTGCCCCAAACAACCATTTAGCGGGATCTCCGGTGAGTCTGTGTGAACTAATTAACTCAGATTTTCGCCCTGTTCCCCTGCGATTCTATTTCAGTCAAAAAAACGGTCTCTATCCCCTTCTTAACCAGAAACAAACCGCCCTTAATCCTCGCCTCAAACCCAAAGGAAACCGCAACAAACGCAAACGGGTTAAACGGAGTGAATGTCCGACCCCGATGATGGTTATCGAACAACTCTATGAACAAGACCTATTACCGGCTATTTATGTGATCTTTAGCCGTCGGGAATGCGATCGGGCAGTGCAGAAACTAGAGGGAGTGGTTTTGGTGTCTCCCCAAGAAGCCCACGCCTTACAATATAACTTGCTGACCTTCTTTTTAACCGACAATCCCAATTTACAAGAGAGTCTTTTTAAAGCAGTGGCCACGGAGAACCCACCCTTATCTGATCCCCTCAAAGACTTTTTAAGTACCCTTTCACCCCAGTCCCGTCTTTTCTCCTATTTAGCGGCCGATCAAGAGAGCAAAGCCCATTTATTCCAGATTTTAGCCGATCTGTGTCAGTTGGTGCGGGCTGAGCAACTCGAACCTCTAACCAGAGGGATCGCAGCCCATCATGCCGGAATCTTACCCCTGTGGAAAGAATTAGTCGAACAACTGTTTGAAGTGGGCTTAGTTAAAGTGGTCTTTGCGACTGCAACTCTATCTGCTGGCATTAATATGCCGGCGAGAACCACCGTCATCTCTGCTTTGTCCAAACGAACCGATACAGGACACAGTATGTTAACCCCCTCAGAATTTCTACAAATTGCAGGGCGGGCCGGACGAAGAGGAATGGATGAAGTTGGCCATGTGGTAACCATTCAAACCCCCTTTGAAGGGGCAATCGAAGCCGCCTATTTAGCTACCGCAGAATCAGAACCCTTGAGGAGTTGTTTTACCCCTTCCTATGGCATGGTTTTAAACCTATTGCAAAAACACACCCTACAGGAAGCGAAGGATTTATTAGAAAGAAGTTTTGCTGAATATTTAGCCCAATTAAAACTAGAACCTGAACAACAGGCCATTGCCAGTTTGAGTACAGAATTAGCTAAACTGGACATCGAATTAGGGGGATTACGAGAAAAAGATATTTTAGCATACGAAAAATTGAATGCTCGATTGAAAGAAGAAAAAAGACTCTTAAAAATTCTCGAAGATCAAGCAGAAGAAGATCGCAAAAAAGAAATATCAGGTCAATTAGGTCAGTTAAATATTGGGGATTTAGTTTATTTAAAAGGCAAACGCTTAAAAACATCAACTCCCCAATTAGCCGTCATTGTCGCTATGGTTCCAGGATCGGGACAAAGTTTTGACTTGCTTTGTTTAGGGGATAATAACTACTGGTATTTAGTAAAAAAAGGGGATATTGTCGATTTTTATGGGGCTTCTTTACCTCTGTCTTTTGTGGATAATTTAACGCTACCGGATCTGAGAAAATTATCTTTAGGAAAAGGTCCAAAAGGGGATGAAACCGCTAAGGAAATTACGCAACAAATGAGCGATCGCGCTTTTGGGAGAATCACGCCTCCCGAAGTCATTGAACAACAAAAACGTATCGATAATGTCCAAACATTACTCAAGGATCATCCTTTAACCCAAAGCCAAAATTTTAAACGATTATTAAAGTCCCATCATCAACGCTTAGAATTACGAGAACAACTTCATAACCGACAAATTAAATTCCAAAAATTACAATCCAATCAGTCTTATTATTGGCAAGAATTCCTGAATTTAATTGAGATTTTACGGGAGTTTGATGCTTTAGATAATTATACTCCGACAGCCTTGGGTCAAGCGGCCGCCACCATGCGCGGCGAAAATGAGTTATGGTTAGGATTAGTGTTTATGTCGGGGATTTTAAATCATCTTGAACCCCATCAATTAGCTGCTGCGGTTAGTGCGATTATTACCGAAACCTTACGGCCTGATACCTGGACCAATTATTTACCCTCTCCAGAAGTCTTGAGTCTGTTTAGAGAGTCCCCAGAAAATGGGGTCAGTATTGGAGAAATGCGCCGTTTATTGAACCAAACCCAACGACGCTATCAAATTACGATTCCTGTCTGGTTAGAGTTAGAATTGATGGGATTAGTGGAACAATGGGCTTTAGGAGGAGACTGGCAAGAACTTTGTGAAAATACCAGTTTAGATGAAGGGGACTTAGTCCGTTTGCTAAGGCGTACTATTGATCTACTTTGGCAAATTCCCCAAACCCCAGGAATTTCCGGTTCTTTAATCACAACCGCTAAAGAAGCAATTGTTTTATTGAAACGATTTCCTATTTAGAATTACCATCAGTAGAACTCATGATTAATGAAGATACTAAGGTTCTATAACTTGGGGGATGACCTGCAAAATAGCCTGAAAAATAATATCTGGGTGGTTCATAATGATTTTCGGCAGTAAAAGGCGCTAAAAATTGATCGTTAACTAAATCTTTTCTGACAAAAAAAGCATTCACCCCTGAAATATTACAGCCTACTAAATAATATCCCTTTTTTTCTAAATTGACCTCAAAAAACTTTAAAGATGCCCCAAAACAGTCATCTTTTTTCCAACTGTGGCTTGGATCATAATCCATACAATACATGATTGGAGGGGTAAATTTTGCATTATACTCAATGACAATAACTCTGGGACTAATACAGGTAATCGTCTCAACAATATGATAATCATTGCCATCAATATCAACAGATAATAAATCAATTTCCTTTGCTTGTATATGAGTTGAGATTAAATCATTAATATTCTCTTTGGTAATAAAAGATTCAATAATTTGCAACTGCTTTCTTTCAATAATTGGGAAAAATTCTCGTCTAATTTTCTTAACACAACGAGAAGACGCATCTATCCATAATCCTTGCCAATTTTCAAACAATAAGGCAAGAGAATTATTTTCTAACCCATTACCAATACCAAACTCCACAAAGATTTTGTTAGTCGTTCCAATCCGATTAAAAATCTCTCGAATGATTCCATCTTCATCAGTTTGAGAATAAACTTTATCGCCAAAAGGCGTTAAGCTTTTCGGGTTTTGGTAGCGATTGCTAGCTCGAACTTGCTCCATTTCCCGAATAACTGGCATTTGTTTGAAGCGATTTCTAATAATGCTTTTATATTTGATGTCTTGAATAAGAGAATCAATTGAACTTGTGAGATGATTAAGTAGCATTAATTGAGGTTATTCTCCTGTAAACACAACATTAAATAGCAAAATAGCGAACAGCTTATTTTAGCCTATACTCAACGAGACTAATTTTAACAAGCAACCTGATTACGAGGATTCCAACGGGAACGAATTTCTTCAATGTGCATATTTTTTTCATCTTTTTTGAGATGACGAGGACTACTTTCAAAAGACAAGGAAGATGGCAAAGCATCGGAACCATATTCCTGGCGAATAAAAGATTCTACCGCTTGATAAGAGGGTGAAAAATTATCTATTGAAGATGAAGCATCTATTCGTTGATAACGTCTTAATGCAGCAGAAAATAAACCTGTTCCATCATCAAAAAATCGTTCAGTGGTTTTCCCATAAGTATCATAAGCATGAAAGGCTAAATCATGATGAGCTTTGGCAGCAACCCATGAGAGATAAGACCAATACTCACTAAATGTACCAAAGTCATTAGCAGAACGCATCATTAATAATAACCAGTGATCATCCGATTGATAATAGTGATTAACTTGATGTTTAAACGTCTGGAGATATTCTTGTTTGAACCATACATGATGAGGAACAAGTGTTCCTTCTGTATCGGTTAGGGGTTCAACTTCTAATACCGAACGAATCCATTTATCCCAAGTAGAAACAATTTGAGGATTTCCCCATTGATTATGTTGTAATAAAGCGAAGGTATGTTGAACCGTTCCTTGATTTTCTCGAAAAAGCGGCCACGGGTTCACAGGAAGTAAATCACTATCCCACACCATATACCATTCACTTAAATTTTCAATTCCCTCAGATGCACCCAATTTTAATAATTGTTGATAAAACCAACCAGGGTTATACAAGGATTTTCCTAAATTCAACTCAGCACATATAGTATCTTTAGTTAAACCCGTTTTGGCTTGAAAAAATTCTTCTTCAGGATGAATATAAAGTGGTGCAGTTTCCCATGTTTTTGAGGATTCTTTGAGAGATGAAACCTCACACTCTGGTGTAACAATATGGATACCGCGAGGTGCATAATGAACGGTTAGACCTTCAAGGACAGCTTGTGTATTCCAACGAACTTGATAAAGGGGAATCACAAAGTCGAAGATTTCTGATGACATGGTTAGTTTCTTATTTCCTTATAGATTCAATCATGTTCCAATTTTGTAGAGTGTAGCGCAGATTTGTAATTTAAGAAATGCTTTATTGATTTTTTGGGGTTAAGCGATCGCTACTTTATTAGATTAAACATTGACATAAACATTCTCCCCACACTCCCTACTCCTCCCACACTTCCCACACTCACTTAACCAAAATTTTGATACACTCAATTGAAAACTGCTATCAGAGCAGGAAGTAGGGAGAGAAAATGTTATACCAAATCCGCTTTAGATACCTCCCTTACTTGGGTATCATGAAAATTATTCTTTTAGAGTAATTAGGTCTTGAGGTTTAACTGTTTTTTGTTCAGTAATAATGCCTGTGATTAAATTAGCGGGAGTGACATCAAAAGCCGGGTTATAATAGTCAACACCATCGGGATAAATAACCGTATTTCCTATTTGATAAAGTTCTGAGGGATCTCGTTCTTCAATAGGAATCAAATCCCCATTTTCTAAACTAAAATCTACCGTAGAAAGAGGTGCAGCAACATAAAAAGGAATGTTGTGCATTTTGGCAATAACAGCGACTCCGTAAGTGCCTATTTTGTTAGCAGTATCTCCATTCGCAGCAATTCTATCGGCCCCTACAACCACCATATCAATGAGTCCTTTTTGCATACAATGGGCAGCCATATTATCACTAATTACAGTAACCGGAATTTTCTCTTGAACACATTCCCAAGCCGTTAATTTTGCCCCTTGTAAACGAGGTCTAGTTTCATCAGCATAGACCCTTTTTAATCTTCCGGCTGTCCATACAGAACGAATAACTCCTAATGCTGTCCCATAACCAGCTGTAGCTAAAGCTCCTGCGTTACAATGGGTTAGAATGCTTAATTTTTCTGGGTTAGCTGGTAAGATTTGTAAACTATTTTGGCCAATAGATTGACAAGTTTGCAAGTCTTGTGCTTGGATTTCTTGTGCTGTTTCTAATAAAATATTTTTAATTTCTTCTACTGTGCCAATGGTTTCATAAGCTGTTTTTAACATTCGAGAAATTGCCCAAAAAAGATTGACCGCAGTGGGACGAGTTTGACGTAATATTTCGGCAACTTCTTCTAATCTTTTTAAAAAAGTTTCTCTCTCTTGTGTGTTAATTTCTCTTCCTCCTAAATACATCCCATAAGCAGCAGCAACCCCAATAGCCGGCGCACCCCGAACAATCATGGTTTTAATCGCTTTTGCCATGTCTTCGTAACGACTAATTTCTACTAGGGTATATTGGCTTGGTAAACAAGTCTGATCAATTAATAAAACTTTATTATTAGACCAAACAACAGGATAAATTGTATTCATAATAGGGGTTAAAATTAACTATCAATGTCTATAGGCTATTGTGTCATATTTTAAGTACCTGGACAAAAATAAACGTTACAGTTGAGAAGAGGCAGGAGGCAGGGGGCAGGAGGCAGGAGTAGGGTGACAGCTATGTTTACAAATGTTTACACAGTTGGCTGTATTTATGT
>JASJDD010000046.1 GCA_030065735.1 Crocosphaera sp. | reverse complement strand
GCCAAAATAGCTGCCCCAAAACCATTATCAATATTGACCACACCAATACCCGTCGCACAGGAATTTAACATCGTTAACAACGGAGCAACTCCTCCGAAACTGGTTCCATAACCCACACTGGTAGGGACACCAATCACCGGACAATCTACCATTCCTGCCACCACACTAGGTAAAGCTCCTTCCATCCCGGCCACCACAATAATGACATCCGCTTCTGTTAATAATTCTCGGTGGCTCAAGAGACGATGAATACCCGCAACCCCCACATCCCAAAGGCGTTGGGTTTGAAAGCCACACAATTGCGCTGTAATCGCCGCTTCCTCAGCCACTGGTAAATCGGCTGTCCCTGCCGTGAGAATAGAAATGACCCCTGACCCCTGAGCCGGTGGTTGGCCGCTCTGTAGGACGCAAATACGGGCAGTAGGATAGTAAATGAGAGAGGGGATCTCCGCTTCCAATTGTTCTGCGATCGCCGTTTCAATGCGAGTGGCCATGACCACAGGGGAATGGCAGGCCATACTGGTCATAATTTGTATAATTTGTTCTGGGGTTTTACCTGGTCCCCAAATCACTTCAGGAAACCCTGTTCTCAAATGACGATGATGGTCAACTTTGGCAAAGTCGGCCACCGGTTCAAAGTTAAAGTGTTTCAGTTGTTCAAGCGCAGTTTCAGGGTTAATCTCTCCTTTGGCAACGGCCTTGAGGAGTTCTTGTAGTACATCAGGGTTCATTCTTTCTTCAATCTGCTTGTTGAACTGGGAAACCACTTATCCACTATTTGACGCTCTCCCGGCTGAAGCGCAGGAGATTCATAACGTATCCCTGACGGGATGTTATTATCTTGTTTTCACAAGTTCCCAGGCTCACCACGTTAGCCAGTACGGGCGTAGTGATATTTCCTTAAACCCTGCCAATTCAGGTGTTGGGCGTGTACTTTCCGAGAGTCTCTCGGTAGGTTTTAAAGTCTTATACTGACCAAGCTTATTGTATCATATTCACGGCATTTAACTCCTGCCTCCTTCAAAATCTCCCCCTTTTAGGAAGACTTTGTGTTAGAATGAAGAAGGTTGAAATTACCCGCCCTGTCTCACAGATACTCCGAAATAAGCCGTTTTACGGCCCGTGAGGATGTCAACTCCTTCTTGAGAAGAATCCACTTGCCATAAGGGCAGTAGAGTGTCAAACTACCACTTTATGACTAATGGCTTAAGATATTCAAAAGCCGATTAGTCTACTTCTAACCTATTTGACTGCTCAAGTTTATGCCGCAACGCTACGTTCGAGTAAAAACAACTCAAGGAAACATCCATTATGGCTCACTTAATCTTAACCGCAGTGTGGCGGTGTTTGACGCTGCTCCTTGGGATGGAGGACAACCCAGTGGCGTTGTCTTAAAAGCGGATAGTTATGAATTTTTAGCCCCTTGTTTTCCTTCTAAAATGATTGCAGTGGGCAGAAACTATAGGGCCCATGCAGAGGAACTGGGTAACACTGTCCCCGAAGAACCTTTACTGTTTCTCAAACCCCCTTCAACTCTAATTGGAGAAGGCCAACCTATTTATTACCCTTGGCAGTCCCAACAGGTTGACTATGAGGGAGAGTTGGCTTTGGTGATTGGGGAAGTGAGTAAAAATTGTTCTGAGCAAGAAGCTCGCAGTAAAATTTGGGGTTATACTATCGCTAATGATATTACAGCTCGTGATTTTCAACGAAAGGATAATCAGTGGGTTAGGGCAAAGGGGTTTGATACCTTTTGTCCCTTGGGTCCTTGGGTAATCCGAGAATTGAGTGCGGCCGCTACGATTCAAACCTATGTTAATAATGAAACAGAACCAAGACAGTCTGCTTTGGTTCAAGATATGGTTTTCTCTCCTCAAGCGATCGTCTCTTATATTTCTCACATTCTGACTTTATTTCCAGGGGATGTTATTTTGACGGGAACCCCCGAAGGGGTTAGCCCTCTAAATGTAGGCGATCGTGTTCGGGTAGAAATTGAGGGTATTGGTAGCATAGAAAACCCTGTCATAAGTGCGCCAACCTCTAACGTTCCTACCAGCGAACCTGAGAATAAGCAGCCTCAGAAATCGTAGGAATTTCTGCATAGCGTCCGAATGCTGATTGGATCATGGAAAAATAGGAGGCTGCCAGGCCACCCAAAAACAGTACATTAAATAGGGTTTCAATGAGAATACCACGACCTCCCAAAGCAGGAATTAAAACAAATTGCATAATAATTCCCGCTAAAGCCAATAAAATGCCGATGAGGATGGATTGCATGGCATTATAACGAATAAAATGGCTGACCCTATCATTGCGGACAACTAGAGCAAACAAAAGAATGAAGACAAGAAAACTGCCAAAACGCCCTAATGGTCCTAACAATGTACCTAATAAACTATAGATAAGTCCTACAGGTAAGGCAGGGAGTAACAGAAAATTAAACACTGGAAACTGTTGTAATAGGAAACTGCCAAAAAATAGGGTGTCATAAACGGCAAAGCAATAAACTAAAGTTCCAAAAATACGATCTGGAATACTGACTGAACCACGCCATGTCATTCGGGGTTACTCCTTGATTCTCAAAGTGACTTCACCTTTTAATGTACAACATTTATTCAGTTATCAGTTATCAATTCTATTTTAAATCTAATAATCCTTGTTCTTTGAGTTTAGGATTAAAGCGTATTTGCATTTTATTTCCTCGTTGGTTTAAAGTTTCTTCAATGTTGGCTTGAACTCGTCTGGCTACTTTTTTAAATAGTTTAATTTGTGCTAATTCATCACTATTTTTGTAAGTTTCTTTTTCTTCGTCTGTCATACAAATTTTAGCGTCAATGGGTTGTGTCCATCGTTTTTGGTTGGCTTCATCATTGATAGATAAGTCTCCATTTTCTTGCGTCCAGTTATTTTTTATTTCTTCTAAAATAGTGCGACTGGGACGGTTAATAATTTCAATTTTTACCCAATAACATTGCTCAGGTTGACGCACTAAATGTTGTTTTAAACTGGCGTAAATATCACGGGAATAACCAATGAATTTTAACTGTTTATTATCATCAAAAATGGCATAAACTCCGATTTTTTTTTGGAATTCTTCAGGAATTATTCCCTGTTCATTGAGATAAGGTAAATAGTCTAGGGTGTTTAAACTAGGTAGTTGAGTTTCAGTAACCATAGTAAATTTTTAAGAAAATAACAAAGTCAAAGAAGTTAAGGACACAAAATATTACTTAATGAGACGATAGATAGCACAAAGACGACTGGGTTTAAAGATTTTAGCTTTGAACATAAAGTTAGGTGGTACATTAATAATAATATGCTCATCAGAATTGTGATACTTCTCAAATTCTGGTGGCATTCCTTTTGGGGTTTGGCTACTGTAAGGGACGGGTTGAAATAATAATTCGGTAAATTGGATAGATGTGATTCTATCTGATAATTGTTGAGAAATTTGGTCGAGAAATTCTAGATTCTTTAATAAATTAAATAAGGTTTCTTTGCTTTCTGGTGTCAGGGTAAAATTAGCATCAAAATTTTCAATTATTTTTAGACCCATTACATTCTAAACTTTGACAAAATTACTTCAATTATCATACTCACATATCCGTAACCTTTTGCAAGTCTTATCCCTTATTTTGTAATGAGACTTAACATTTTATGTTTCTCAAGACAACGTTACTTTTTTTGTGTTTGTTCAAAGTTAATTAATCTGATTTGAGATTCAGTCACCTCTTCTGGTTACATTATTCGCTTCAGTAGAGAGAATTATAAATTCTCTCTACTGAAAAACTACGAATGAATTAATTTTCTTTACTTTCTTGATAAGTAGAAAAATCGATATAACCCTCTGACTCAAAAGAGTACCAATCCTTCATATCAGCAGGAGGATTTAAAGGCCAGTTATTGGCAAATCTTTCTACTAAGTCAGGGTTACTAATAAAGGGCCGTCCAAAAGCAATTAAATCAGCATTTCCTGCTTGAATTGTAGCTTCTGCACTTTCTTGAGTATAACCGCAATTTCCCATTAATAGTCCATCAAATACCTGACGAAATTCTGCTAAGGTAATGGGTTCTCCTAATTCATGAAATCCAAATCCTAACCCATCTAAGATATGAAGATAAGCTAATTTGTGAGTATTTAACTGTTGGGCAACATAGGTAAATAATTCTCGATATTCAGGAGACCCCATATCATTAAACACGCCATTAGGTGATAGTCTGACTCCTATTTTATAACTCGGAAAAACTGTCAAAATTGCTTCAACGATTTCTTGTAAAAAACGGTAACGATTTTCAAAACTTCCCCCATATTTATCAGTGCGATGATTTGTTTTTGATTGTAAAAACTGATCGATCAAATAACCATTTGCTCCATGAATTTCAACCCCATCAAAACCAGCATTTTTCGCCCTTTCAGCAGCCAAGCGATAATCTTCAACAATACGGGGTATTTCTTCTGTTTGTAATGCACGAGGAGTTTCGTAAGGTTGCTTTCCAATAGGAGTATGAATATAGTCATCATTTAGTTTAATGGCAGAGGCAGAAACAGGCAATTGATTGTTTTCTTGAAAGCTACTATGAGATGCTCTTCCAGAGTGCCAAAGTTGTAAAAAAATCGGGGTTTCTGTTTGATGAAGTGCTTGGGTTATAGGTTTCCAAGCTTCCATTTGTGCATCTGAATAAATACCGGGACTATTCAACCAACCACAACCTTGTCGAGAGATAACTGTTGCTTCACTAATAATTAATCCGGCGGATTGTCTTTGTGTGTAATATTCTTTCATGAGGTCATTTGGCATTCTATCTTCTCCGGCCCTTGAACGAGTTAAAGGTGCCATAATCACCCGATTCTTTAGGGTAATATTACCGACTTGACAAGGACTAAATAATTTGGATGAGTTGGTCATTTTTTTTTCTTTAAATTAATTACTTACTATTATAAATTTTATCTTATAATATGCAAGTTGTTAGCTGTTCATCTATGAAACTTTTATATGGTTAAGGTACAATTAAGTAATTGTCACGATAAGATAGGTTGATTAAAATTTTAGATAGTTTTCTAAACTAAATTTTCCTGAACCAAAAGCAACGATCATTAATAGTCCTCCCATTAATCCTAAGTTCTTAAAGAAAGCGATTTCTTCTTCTGGAAAAGTTCCATGAAAAATTAAGGTAGCAGGAATTAAAAATCCAATTAATAAACAAGCACCAATTTTAGATTTATAACCCAATAAAACTGATATCCCACCTAAGATTAAAACTAAAATAGTTGCCCAAAGTAAAACTCCAGTTAAGGGTAGTCCTTTCGAGGCCATATAAGCTTGAGTTTGTGCTGGAGATAATAGCTTACTGACACCAGATTTTATAAAGATTGCTGATAAAAATAACCGACCTAACAGAGAAACAGAACTTTGTAAAGTAACTTGATTTAGCATAGATAAATCACCTGTTTATTGTATTTTATATTTTATTCAAATTTTAACAATTCTTGATTAAATTGACAACAAGCATGAAAATTGAGGATGCTTTTCCCAAGCAATGACAGCACTTTGTAGAGAGGATGATAACCAATCATAATAATGAGTATAAACGGGAAGACGAGGGACTAATTGCCATCCTTGAGAGGCTAATAAATCAACTAAACTTTGATAGGATAAGTGAGGATAGTCTGGATTAACCTCATCTTTCGGTCCGATTCCTCCTAAATCTCTAGCCCCTGCTTCTAAACAGTCTAACAAACATCTAGGATCTGTGATTAAATTAGGAGGAATTTGTAGGGTGATAGAGTTAGGTAAAATTTCTCTAGCCTTAGCAATCATTTTTGGTAATTTATGAATAGGAAAGGTAGACATTTCTAAGTTTTGCTTGCTTCCTAGCTGATGAGGCTGTAAAATAACTTCTTGAATATGTTGCCATTTTTGATGAAGTTCTGCGATCCCTTCTAATGTTTGCCAAGAGTCCTCTTTTTGCTCTCCTATTCCTAAGAGAATACCTGTGGTAAAAGGAATCTTTAATTGACCTGCCCATTCTAATTGTTGTAACCTTATTTTAGGTAATTTGCTAGGTGCATGACGATGAACAGTTTCCATGAGTTGTGGAGTGATTTGTTCGAGCATTAAACCCATAGACGCATTAACTGTTTTGAGAGTTTCCATTTCAGCAAAACTTAAAATTCCCACATTGGTATGGGGTAAAAACCCCATACATAAAGCCATTTTACACAGATCATAAATGTGTTGAAACCAAGCTTTTCGTCTGGGAGACTGGGGATGAACTTCACCACTTAAAATTAAAATTTCACAAACGGATTGATGTTGCAATTTTCGCAAAAGAGTTTGACTTTTTTCCAAAGTTAACCAATTATCTTGATAAGGATCAACCCGAAAATTACAATAGGTACAACGGTTAAAACATTCATAAGTGGGAACTAGGGTATAAGCTGGACTATAAGTAATTTTCTTTGTCATCTTTTTTTCTGATACTTAAATTAATAGCCATTTTTCTCAATACTTTACTATAATACACCTAGACTTATAGCGTTTAGAGAGTTATGATTAGAGTAACTTTTTAAGTATGAAGAATGAGCAACGAAACTTATTTTAATCATCCTATTTTTGGACTTCTTTATCGTGTCTGTATCCTCGACGACAATCAAGAGTTGTTTACTACATTATATGCTCAACGGTTATTTTTTCTAGTGAAGATGATGCCGAATAATACTGTTTTAGAACCCATTAGTCGTTCAGATGCTAGATTATTAGTAGAAAAACGTTTGCGTAATCTTCATCGTCTAGGACTCACTGAAGAGTACAAAGACTTCCAGACTATGTATAAACAAACCTTTCCTTAAATAATATGACTATTGCAGAAAATATTGAGAAAATTATGGGTCAAATTCCTGCTTCTGTTAGGTTAGTTGCTGTTACTAAAACAAAGTCAGTAACTGCGATTAAAGAAGCTTATGATTATGGTATTCGTGATTTTGCAGAAAGTCGTGTTCAAGAAGCACTTTTAAAGCAAGAATATCTGCAAGATTATCAAGATATTTGTTGGCATTTTATTGGCCATATCCAAACAAATAAAGCTAAAAAAGTATTAGAAAGTTTTCATTGGATTCATTCTGTTGACAGTCTGAAATTAGCAGAATCTTTAGATAAATTGGCAGCTAAAACCTCTATTTCTCCTCATGTTTGTTTACAGGTTAAACTATTACCTGATCCTAATAAGTATGGGTGGGACGTGATAGAACTTTGGCAAGATTTACCTAAATTAGAATCCTTAAAAAATTTAAAAATTGATGGTTTAATGACTATTTTACCATTAGGATTGTCTAAAAATGAATGTTTAGATACTTTTGCCAAAACCAAAGAACTGGCCATCAAAATAACAGAAAATTCCTCATTACAGTTAAAAGAGTTATCTATGGGAATGTCCAATGATTACTTATTAGCTGTAGAAAAAGGAGCAACAATGATCCGTTTAGGAACAATTATTTTTGGAGAAAGAGATTAGTTTATTTAAAGCTTGGATAGGATGTTGGGGTTTCCACCCTGAAAATCTTTTCACTTGCGAACGACAGGAATATCCAGTGACTAAATAATAAGGTTGCTTCTCAATATTTTCGGGTAAATGTTGTTGCCAACTACTATGATAAATACCTTTAGAATTTTCATAATGTTCTTTCTCATGGCCATACATTCCAGCCATTCCACAACAACCCACAGAGACTAAATTTAAACTGAGTCCCATGCTTTTAAAAACCGTTTTCCATTGCTTTTGTGAGTTAAAAGCTAGGGATTTTTCATGGCAATGTCCCAATAAGTAATAGGGTTCAGTAGCTTGAATTTTTGGCAATCTTTTATCTTGTTTAACTAAAAATTCTTGGATGAGTTGAACTTTATTAAAAATGTTTTCATGGGAAGTAATTTTTTCATACTCATCTCGATACGTAAGGGTCATACTTGGTTCAATTCCAATCAGAGGAATATCTAAATCTAAAACTGTTTTTAAGTTATTGATGTTTTGAGTAACGATAGTTTGAAACTTACTAATAAATCCTTTTAAATATAAAGTTTTCCCATTCATAAAAAAGGGTAATAGATAAACATTATAACCTAAGTTTTCTAAAAAATGGTAAGTATCAATAACCAACTGTGATTCGTAGAAACTGGTAAACGCATCTTGTAATAAAATGATCCTATTTTTTGGTTCTTCTATTGATAAATTTTTTAAAGTTTCTATGTTCAATTCTATGGTTAATTCTTGTCGTACAGTTGGAGAAGTAATAAGGGGTGGATCAACTAAATTTAATGCTTTATTAATCAGTAATTTGCTAAGAGAATTTTGCAGCAAATTATTAAATAAATTAGGAGCAAAAGATTGATAATAAGCTAATGGTTCTATATTCGCCATAAAATAATCTCTTAAAGGACGCAAATAACGACTATGATAATGTCTTAAAAATTGAGATTTTAAGTCAGGAATATCAACATGAATAGGACATTGACTGACACATCCTTTACAAGCAAGACATCCTTGCATAGCTGTATAAACATCATGAGAAAAATCTTCTTTTCCTTGCCATTTTTCCAGAGTATGCCAAACTTGTTTAGGAAGAGATAAATGCCGAGAAAAAGGCGTTTTAAAGTCTGACTTTGATAGTAATCTTAACCATTCTCTCAATAACATTGCTCTTCCTTTTGGAGAATGAATGCGATCACGGGTTTGTTTAACAGAAGGACAAATAATTTCATCGGAACTAAAGTTAAAACAAGCACCATTCCCATTACAATTAAATGCTGCTTCATAGTCCTTTCTTAACTGTTGAGATACCTGGCGATCAAACTGTCCTCTTAAGGGTGATTCTAGTTTAACAATTTCATCTGAACTATTATAGGGTGTAACAATTTTTCCTGGGTTTAATTTGTTGTTGGGATCGAATACTTTTTTAATTTTTCTTAAGTCTTGATAGAGGTCTTTACCGAAAAATAAAGGGGTGTATTCACTGCGAAACCCTTTACCATGTTCTCCCCAGATTACTCCACCATATTTGCGAACTAAAGTAACAACTTTATCGGATATTTCTCTAATTAATTTTTCATCTTCAGGTACTTTCATATCCAAAGCAGGACGAACATGAAGACAACCCACATCCACATGACCAAACATAGCGTATTTAAGATTATAATTGTTCAATAAGGCTTTAAATTCACGGGTATAATTAGCTAAATTAACAGGAGAAACGGCAGTATCTTCTATAAAAGCAATAGGTTTGCGATCGCCTGGCATACTTCCTAATAAGGCTGCTCCTTTTTTTCTTAATAACCATAGTTGTTTCATTTCTTCTGATTGTTCAGTTTTATAATAGCTTAAAATCTCTGGATTATTATTATATTGAAGTTGTTGAGTTAAAGGATTTATTTGCTTTTCTAACTCCTTATTGTTCTCCCCAATAAACTCCACTAAATTAATGGCTTTAGCTTCACCAATAAAGTCTTTAATTTCTTCAAAAATACTATCATTTTTAGCTAATTCTAAAATTGTTTCGTCAATGGTTTCAATGGCAGCAGGGTTATAAAGTAGTAAATGCTCAGCATCTCTTAAAGCAGCATCAAAGTTCTGATAATGAATAGCTAATAATTGAGTTTTTTTCGGAATTTTAGTTAACTTCAGTTTAGCCTCTGTAATGATCCCTAAAGTTCCTTCTGAACCAGCTAAAATTCGATTAAGATCAAAATACTTTTTCGTTTCATCATAAACTTTTGCTAAGTTATAACCGGTCATAAATCTAGTTAACTTGGGAAAGATATTATTAATTAATTCTGCTTTTTCAGAAACAATATTATCTATTATTTGATAAATCTCTCCTAATCTTCCTGTTTGTTGTTTTAAGCTGTTTAATTTTTGTAAATTAACTTGAGAAGAAGTTCCCAAAGTTCCATCGGATAAAACCCAACTTAATGCTAAAAGATGATCACTGGTTTTGCCATAAATACGAGAGCCTTTACCCGCAGCATCCGTATTAATCATGCCCCCAATGGTAGCACGATTACTAGGGGCAAGAGAAGGAGCAAAAAATAAATTATAATTGGCTAAAATTTGGTTTAATTGGTCTAAAATTATTCCTGGTTGAATCCTAACCCATTGTTCTGTTATATTGACTTCTAATACTTGATTCATGTACTTAGAGCAGTCTACAATGATACTAGGAGAAAGAGACTGCCCATTCGTACCAGTTCCTCCCCCTCTAGGGCAAAAAGTAAGGGATTCAAATTCAGTTTTGTTAGCTAATTTAAAAATTTCTCTAACATCTTGAGTGGTACGAGGAAAAACAACCGCTTGAGGTAAAATTTGATAAATACTGTTATCAGTGGAAGCGATTAAACGGTTAGCTAAATCCCCTTTGATATCCCCTGCAAAAGAAGTTTTTTTTAAACCAGTTAAAAAGTTAGCAATCGTTTGATTAATTGTCGTTTCTGGCAGAATTTTGGGAATCATTTTAATGAGTTAACTGAAGGATAAATTAGTTGCTTTGCCTTTTTAATGATAAAGTAATCGCCAAAGTCACTGTTTCAAAATGTCTAGAGATATCTTTCCTATTGTTGAGGGTGATAATCACTGAAGAAACATAAAGATTAGCAATTAATTCCAATACTGCTGCTATGGCAATTAAATATGACCCAAATTTTTTCAAAATTTTAACTGAATAGGTTGTCAGTTTCCTTCAAGAAATTTGCTGAAAATCCTTGCTTCAAAATGAGATTACCGATAACATCCAGTAGATTTTGGCTCCTAATTAGTCTAAGATATACAATCAATGGTCTATCTAAGAGGCGATATTTTTCCATCCCATTAACTTTTTACCCAAACGAAAAACAAGAGTATTTCCTAATCCTAATGCCTGAACCCCTTCAATCAAAGAAGGTTCCATGTCTTTGAGAGAATCGAGTAAATGAGGACATTGGACAAAATCAAGGCAGATAACCGTTGAATGATTCCAAGGTTCACGGAAAATTTGACATTGGGGAGGGAGTAACCCGATATGGGTACGAAAGCGGTTAATAGCTGCTTTTTCTAGTTCGCTACTTGTACACTTGAAAGGTAGCTGTGGATTATTCATACAATCCTCATTATCATTCTAGGAAAATTTTTATCCTTTTCTAAGGTAACACTTCGAGCAAAAAACCATTGTAATTGTTTTAACTAACTTTTCTATTTGTTAAGATTTCAAAAGTATTTTAGAATACACAAATTCAGGAATCTTCTTCTTGGTTGTTTAATAGGGGTTGTATTCCTTGTTTTGGTATCCATTGAATTGCTCCATCCTGCTGTATCCAATACCATTTAATATTTTCTTTTGCCAGTTCCATTTTAATAAATTCTGGTAGATAATTCGTAGAAATAATTACAACTTTTGGGTTATATTTTTTAAACAGTTTTACCCAATTAAATGACAGTTTCTTTCCTGACCATAACAGTATATCAAGAGAATGATTAACATTGGCTGAAACCGATTGAGGATCTTGGCTTTTACCATCTATCCATAACCAGTATTTATTTTTTATTTGCCATTGTAATATGACTGATTCTTGACTAAGAGCTTTTATGATTGTTGAATTTAGGGTTATTTTTTCTTTTGCATTTTTATCATTTTTATAAGATTTATTGTTATCAAATAAATAAATTATATGATTAATTTTAATTTCATTTTTAATAATTGACAAAGTTGATTTTTCTTGATTTTTAGCAAGAATGACTGTGTGAATTTGGTTAATACCTTGTTGAGATAAAAAGGGTGATAGTGTATATTTAATATCTGATTCATTACCGATATTTATCAAAGTAACTTTACCTCGATTTTGCATCACGATAATCGGTACTTGATTGCCTTGTAAAATAGTGATTTTAAAGAGGGTAAGATTTTTGTAAATGATAGGAGTTATAATCAAAAAAATAATTATTAAGGCACCTATTCTCCAGTGTTTTTGCCATTTTTTATTTAACCAAATAGTGATTAGAATACTATAAATAATAATTAAAGTAATTAAAGATATTTGTCCAACGGCAAAAGCACTTAGTTTTAATTGAGGTATTTGTTGAGCAGATTGTAAGAAAATTTCAAGGGGCCAAAATAAAATTTTAGCTATCTCTATGCCTATATTCGGACTAATTAATATAAAAATAGCACTAATTATTCCTCCAAGGACTAAAAACATAATCAAAGGGGTTGCCAGAATATTAAAAGGAATAATATAAAAACTAAAAGTATGAAAAACATACATAATTAAAGGAGATGTCCAGATAGAAACAGCTACAGGAACCGCTATGATAGATGATATTTTAGGAGGTAAAAAATCTAACTTGTTTTCAATAAAAGGACTGGTGACTAATAAAGCAAAAGTTGCCAAAAAACTCAATTGAAATCCTAAATCCCAGATCCATAATGGATTAAAAATTAACAATAAAAATCCAGACAATAATAAAGCTCCTAAGCTATTAGTTTTTCTCTCTAAAATTTGACCAATTAAAATAGCAATTCCCATCAAAGTAGCCCGTAGAATAGAAGGTTGAATTCCTGTAAATCCCAGATAAAACATTAAAATTACCATGCCGATTATGAATTTATTAATAGGTGATAACGATTGAGTTATCCAAAAAACAATACCTAATAACAAAGCAACATGAAATCCTGATGCAGCCAAAACATGAGAAAGACCAATATTAACAAATAAATCTCTAATTTCTGGAGGTAAATCAACCGCTCTTTTTCCCAGAATCATCGAACTAATGACTAATCCATTTTCATTCCCTAGAGCATTAGTAAATCCGTTAATTATACGATGTCTTAGTTTCGTCCATATTTCAAAATTTTTTTCCCCTATAAAAATAATTTTTTCCCCTTTTAATCCTGAAAATGAGCCTTGTTTTGCTAAATATTTTTTAAAGTCAAATGCTCCTGGATTTTGTGGCGATCGCGGTTTATATAAATTCCCTTCAATGATCAAAATTTGTCCAGGATAAATCAGATTAACTGCCTTGCTAGGTAACGTGACGTACAATTTTCCTGTTACTGTTTGAAATGGCTCACTTGGACTGTTAAAACTAACTTTTTTTGCTTGTAACCAAAACTTTTTACGATTATTATTAGTTGCTCTTGGTTCTGATGAAAGCTTCCCTAACACTTGAACATTTTGGGATCTAAAATTATCTTGAATTAAGTAACTAATATCCGTTGAACTCGGAGAAGGAATCCGCCATTGAAAATAGAAAACGGCTCCAAAAGCAACAAGAGAAACTAAAAACCAAAACCTTAATTGAGGACATCTTCGCCAACGATGATATAGTAAAATAAACAAACTAAGGGGAACAATAAGAATTAATAAAACTACCAGAGTCCATTGTTGCCAAGAAGGATGAGGATTAGGAAAACCCCACAATCCTGTTAGTAATAAGCCCCCAATATAAGCCAAAATGAGAATAATATAATGGAAAGAATTCATTAAAAACTTCCTACCCAGTCAATAATGACCATCAAGATAAAGTAATCAATCAGTGAATTAGGAATGATAAAAACGAGAAGAAAAACTGTCAGTCGTAACAAATTATAAAAATTGTTAACAAAACTCAGCAAAATAGCGCAATTAAGCCAGAAAAATGAGAGAATATTAAGGCATAATAAAAGAGCGATTATAAACGGATGAATCCTCCCACAACTTCAGAACTATCGCTGTATCAACTAACCCAAACCACTGACCCCCATTTAGCCCCTTTAACAATCTCGGCTACTACCTTTCGAGAGTGGGTTGACACTGCGATCCAGTTTTTAATTGACCAAGAAATACAAGGGACTGTTTGGGTAAAATTACCGCCCCATTCCCGTTGGTGGACAACCCTAGAAACCTATTACCAAGAAGGTCTTTCTGAGCAAATTTATCGTTGCACCATGAGTCGCAGTAGTGGAACTGCACCCTCCCGTCATAGTTCTCATGGGAGCTATTCATCCCGAGATAACCTCACCCCCATTGTACTAGAAACCAGTAGCCAACTGAGACGGGAACATTTTTGCTTAATTCTCTCTCCTCAGTTGTGTAGTCTGATTTTGGCACAAGAGCAAATTCCCGCCGAGGAAGATCCCCCCTCAGGACTTCTAGAACCGACTGTCCTCAAAGTCGTCTATAGTTTTAATCCCACCGTTATTCAAAAGGTATTAACCGAGATTAAGCATCTGATTACCATAACAGATACCACCCCAGTAGAAGTATTAAGCGACTCGGTGTTAGCCTTTCCTTTACCCACTCAGATAGATGCTAAGCTGTTAACACAATTATGGCATCAATTTTTGCTTCCTGGTTTGTCAGTTAACCCTCATACTTTCCCCGAAACCATCCCACCCGTTTCCCAAAAAAGTTTCAACTTAGGAGAGGAGTTTCTCAAACCCCTAACCAGAGAACTGAGTACCCCTTTAACCAACATGAAAACCGCCTTACGGTTGCTAGAATCCAAACAACATAAACGGGATATCAGACAACGGTATATCGACCTATTGAAAGGAGAATGCGATCGCCAAAATACCCTACTGATAGGATTACAGGAATTATTACAACTTAATCAAAGTTTAGAAGAAGCTGAGCCAAGCGTTCACCTCGAAGAAGTGGTTCCAGGGATTGTTAGTACCTATCAAGCGATCGCTGAAGAAAAAGGAATTATGCTAGGCTATACTATACCCCCTGGGTTTCCTGCTATTGCTTGTCCCAATATTTGGTTACGGCGCATTCTACAAAACATTATTCACAATAGCCTCAAATTTACCCCTCAAGGGGGACGCATTAACGTGCAAACGGCCTTAAAATCGGAAGGGGTCGAAATATCCATCAGTGATACAGGAGTAGGGATCGACAGTAGCGATCTCCCCAAATTGTTTGATAGTTTCTACCGGGGACGTAATACCCTTAATCCTCCCGTGGAAGGAGTGGGACTGGGATTAACCATCGTCCATCACTTAATTGAACAATGTGGCGGAAAAATTGAGATTGTCTCTCAAATAGGTAAAGGAACAATTGTTAAAGCGATCTTTCAAGAATCCTCTGATTAAATGTGACTTTTCAGTTATCAGTTATCAGTCATCAGTTTTTGAGTGTACTTATCTTCCCTTAAAAACCGAATTTGTTATGATATCCAGAAGGAATTTATAGCAACTCTCATACTTGTGAGGTACAAAATTTTCTAGTTTTAGGAGTCAGGAGTCAGGAGTCAGGAGTCAGGAGTTAAATATTAGGTGTACCTCATGAGTCCGAGAAACGCTATATCTATGGAAAAAGACACAAATGAACCTAAAAGAAGAAACCAAAGTTACGACTGATCCTCCATTTGAATTGATAAAAACTGTCATTAAAATTTTCTCTACTTGTTTAATTAGTGTAGCAATTTTATGGGAGTTAGGAAATCTATATGCGACCCTTAATAATTGGCAAATATCGAGTCAGTTAAACTGGATTTTTTGGCTAGATAGAATTATCCTTATTAGTCATGGAATAGAAGCCATTATTGCAGGTTACTATGCTAGATTACAACATAGAAATCCTTTCCAGTTTAGTCTCTACATTTTTTTTGTAGGAACAGTGGGTTTGCTAGAATTAAAAATAGGACAAACGAGAAAAGAATAGATGGCCATTTTAACTTTACGATCAGTTAAAAAAGATTTCGGTATCAAAGAAATTTTAAAAGACGCAACCTTTAATTTAGAGGAAGGGGATAAAGTTGGGTTAATTGGTACCAATGGCTCAGGAAAATCTACCTTACTAAAAATTATAGCAGGATTAGAACCCATTGATGGGGGAGAATTATGGGTTAATTCGGGGTCAAAAATTGTTTATTTACCCCAACAACCCAATTTAGATGAAAATTGTACCGTTTTAGAACAGGTATTTGCTGATTGTGGGGAACAAATGGCATTAATTAGAGAGTATGAAGAAATCTCTCATAAATTAGCCCATAACCCTCAAGAAACTGATAGTTTAATGTCCCGTTTGTCAGCTGTTACGCAACAAATTGAAACCTTAGACGCTTGGGCATTAGAAACCAATGCTAAGATTGTTTTAAGTCAATTGGGAATCGAAAACTTTGACGCTAAAATTGGGGATTTATCCGGAGGATATCGTAAAAGAATTGCTTTAGCCTCTGGATTATTATCAGAACCCGATGCTTTATTAATGGATGAACCAACCAACCATTTAGATGCCATGTCAGTAGAATGGTTACAAAGTTATTTAAACCGTTATTCAGGGGCATTATTATTAATTACTCACGATCGTTACTTCTTAGATAAAGTCACCAATCGGATCATTGAAATTGATCGTGGTGATCTCTATGGTTATTCAGGAAATTACTCCTATTTCTTAGAAAAAAAAGCAGAAGCAGAAGCCTCAGAAATTAGCACGCAAAAGAAACACGCAGGGGTATTAAGACGAGAATTAGAATGGTTAAAACGGGGACCAAAAGCCAGAAGTACCAAGCAAAAAGCTCGTATTGATCGCATTCAGGAAATGCAAAATAAAGAGTTTAGACAAACTCAAGGAAAAGTCGAAATTAGTACCGCCAGTCGTCGTATTGGCAAGAAAGTGATTGAATTAGAAAACATTAATCAAACTTATAATAATCGAATTTTAATTAAAGATTTTACCTATATTTTTAACCCTCAAGATAGGGTAGGAATTATTGGCAAAAACGGAGCCGGTAAATCCACTTTAATGAATATTATCACAGGAAGAATTACCCCAGATTCAGGAAAATTAGACATTGGACCAACCATTCATTTTGGATATTTTGATCAACATTCAGAAGATTTATTAATCAACGAAAATCAGCGAGTTATTGATTATTTAAAAGATGTAGCAGAATTAGTCAAAACCGCCGATGGAAGTGTGATTACTGCTTCTCAAATGTTAGAAAGATTCTTATTTCCTCCGAACCAACAATATGCCCCAATTCATAAACTATCTGGAGGAGAAAAACGGAGATTATTTTTATTACAAGTATTAATGAGTGCGCCTAATGTTTTAATATTAGATGAACCCACCAATGATTTAGATGTACAAACCTTAGCCGTTTTAGAGGAATATTTAGAAGAATTTAATGGCTGTGTCATTGTTGTTTCTCACGATCGCTACTTTTTAGATCGTACAGTTGATACTATTTTTGCCCTAGAAGAAGGAGGAAAGATTAAACAATATCCTGGCAATTATTCTGTTTATCTAGACTATAAAAAAGCAGCCGAAGAAAAAGAAAAAGAGTCACAAAATCCAATATCTTCTCAAGGCAATAAACAGTTAAAAGCTTCTAAAAATAATCAACCTAAACAGTCCAATAAACTGACTTTCAAAGAAAAACATGAATATAAAGACCTAGAAGATAAAATCCCTTTAATGGAAGCAGAAAAAGAAGAATTAGAAGCAACTTTATACAATAATCCTCCTACAGATTTTACTGAAATGCAAACCCTAACGGAACGATTATCCCAATTAGTTGAAGAAATTGACACAGCAACAGAAAGATGGTTAGAATTAGCAGAGAGAGAAAGTTAAAAATATTAATGTTATAATTAGAAGAAAAGACGAAACTTGAGGACAATATGGCTGATCTAGGTAACTTAGTACAAAAAGCATTCTATCTTGGAGTTGGCATTGCTTCCTATGCAGCCGAAAAAGGGGGAACAACTTTACAAGAATTAAAAAGTCAAGCGCAAAAGGTTGCTGATGAAATGGTAGCAAGAGGAGAATTAACTGCAGAAGAAGCCAAGAAATATGTCGATGACATGATTCAACAAGCGCAACAATCAAACCCTAATGAAACCCAGACAAATGAACAAAAAGAACCTCGTTTAATTGAAATTGTTTCCGAAGATGATCAAGGCAATACAGAAACATCAAAGCCAGAAAATTTGGATGATCTTAAACAACAAGTGGAATCTTTACAACAAGAATTAAATCGGCTTAAGCGTCAATAATCGACACTTAATAACCTGATACTATTTGATCGTAAATAATTTTAGATGAATAAACATTATGGAAGACTGGCAAAAAGATTTAACAGAATGGATGGAAAATGTAGCGGTTTCCGTAGAGGGATTTGTAGATGAGTTGGGGCAATCTGTAGAAATGGCTGCTGAGGATTTTCAAAATGATTTATTGAGGGAAATTGATCAGTTTCTTGATGACGTTTTCACCCCCATTATTGATATTTCTATCGAGGAAGAATTTTCAAGTTACTATTATTATCAGAACTATCACGAAGATCATGACTTAATGCTTTCCCCAAAAATTGAACCAACTCATAATGTCCATCCTGCTTGTCGGGGATGTATTCATTATCATGGACGATTGTATGGTAAACATTTATTTGTTTGTGGAATGCACCCTTATGGTTCTAATAATAATTCTTGTCCTGACTGGGAAGGTAATTAACGAAGTCAGAAGTCAGAAGTCAGAAGTCAGAAGTTGTTTTTGAGACAAAGATTTACCGCTTCGCTCGAAATCAGAAGTAGAAAGTTGTTTTTTCTCATAATTTGATGGTTAAGAATTCAATCTCCCACTAATTTTTACTTCTGTGCGATAGCGCCGGAACGTAGTGAGGAACTTCTTGAAGCTCCGTCTCAAAAACTGTTCGCCTTCAAAAGCGGGGTTTTAGACCCAATTATTTTCGATAACAGATTCTTTGATAATATTCTCTGTAAGTAAACATTGAATGATGTCTTTAGTTAATACTAAACCAGCTATGATAGAAATCGAGGTAATTTAGAATAAAGAATGAAGAATGAGCAGAAAAATCTAATTCTAAATTCTAAATTCTAAATTCTTCAATTGCCTAACATTCGCTGTACTTTTGCTTGTAATTGTCGATTGTTGGACACAATTTTCTCAATTTCTAAAAATCGGTTTAATTCTAGTCCTTGGGTTTCCACAGTAGTTTGTCGCTTTTCCTCAGCATTATCCATAATTTCTTGAAATTTTACGACAACTTTTCTAAATTTTTCTAAGTCTTCTGAGGAATTAACGGATTGCGATCGCAACTGTCTTTGACTTTCATTAATTTCCATGAATCTTTCGGGGGTTAATCCCTCTTTTTTCATAGCTTTGGCCATTTCTCGTTGCATAAGCGCTTCAATGCGTTGAAATTGCTTAATCACCTGCACAAATTGTTGCAACTCTATGGGACTAACTTCAGGGTTAACAACGGTTTCTGTTTCTATCGTTGGTGATATAGGGCCATTAAATTGACCATAAGCGACCGTAGGAGTCATTAATCCTACGATTGTGATCACACCTCCCACCACAAGAGAGTTAAACATACAATTTTTCCTTGATCCGTTTCAGCTACAATTCCAGTATAGTCGACGGCTTTGTATAATTATTGTTCATCAATAATCGCATCTTGACCTAATAATAACAAATTTCGTAATTGATCCGTATCTAATTCTGTTAACCATTGTTCCCCTGCATCAACGGTTTGTTCGGCTAATTTTTGTTTACTTTCTAGCATTTCGTTAATTTTTTCTTCTAGGGTTCCTGTACAGACAAATTTATGGACTTGAACATTGCGTTTTTGTCCGAGACGAAACGCGCGATCAGTTGCTTGATTTTCTACCGCAGGGTTCCACCAACGATCAATATGAAAGACATGGTTAGCGCGGGTTAAATTTAATCCGGTTCCTCCTGCTTTTAAGGAGAGGATAAAAATTCTCGGTCCGTTGGGATCGTGTTGGAAACGATCAATCATTTCTTGTCTTTGGACTCTACGGGTTGCACCATATAAAAAGAGAACATCTTGATGCAATTTTTTCTGGAGATAAGGTTGCAGGAGTTTTCCCCATTCAGAAAATTGAGTAAAGATTAAAGCGTGGTCTCCTTCTTCGATTAATTCTTCTAACATTTCTTCTAGTCTTAATAATTTACCAGATTGTTCTGCGGTTTTTAAGGTCTTTTTCTTGAGAAAATGAGCGGGATGATTACAAATTTGTTTGAGTTTTAGAAGTAAACTTAAAATTAAGCCTTTCCGTTCAATTCCTGTTTTTTCTTCGATTTCTCTGAGGGAATTATCCACTAATTCTTGATACAGTTTTGCTTGTTCTGAGGATAAACCACAAAAGATTGTCATTTCTTGTTTTTCGGGTAAATCTTGAATAATAGTTTTATCTGTTTTTAAGCGTCTTAAGATGAAAGGACGGACTAAAGAACGCATAATTTGTAGTGATTGTTTATCCCCATATTTTTCAATAGGGGTGGCAAAACGACGGCGAAAAAATTGCTGTGTACCCAAAAATCCTGGGTTGAGAAAGTCGAGAATTGACCATAATTCTGTTAGACGATTTTCTACAGGAGTCCCTGTTAAAGCAATACGAAACTGTGTAGAAAGTTGACGCACTGCTTGAGATTGTTTTGCTTGAGGATTTTTAATGTTTTGTGCTTCATCTAAAACAATACCTTGCCATTCTACTTGTTCAAACGTTTTAATATCTCGATAAATTAAAGAATAGCTCGTAATTATAATATCTTTCTGATTAACTTCTTTAACAAATGCTTTTCCTTTACTGCGTTTATCTCCATGATGAATTAAAGTAGACAAACTTGGTGCAAATTTTTTAACTTCTCTTTCCCAGTTATTTAAAACAGATGTAGGACAAATGACTAAGGTGGGTTGTTCTAACATTTCTTCGCTTTGTAAGTGTAATAAAAAACCAATTAATTGTGGGGTTTTTCCTAATCCCATATCATCTGCAAGACAAGCACCTAATCCCCATTTTTCTAGGAAAGCTAACCAACCCACTCCTCGCTGTTGATAGGTACGCAATTGACCTTTAAATCCTATGGGATTTTCGATAACAGGAATGGATTCATTGTTATTTATGTTATTAATTAAATTGGCTAATTCCCCTGTCGCTTTAAAGTTAGTAATCGGTAATTTAGCAATAGTTGAACTATCTCCTGTGCTAAACCTTAAAGCATCTTCTACGGAAAGCTCTAAGGGATCATAAGACTTGTTTAAAATTTCTTGTGCTGCCTTTACAGCAGAAGGTTGTAAGGCAATCCACTCTCCTTGTACTTCCACTAAAGGTGATTTTTGAGCTAATAGTTTTTCAAAGTCTTTTTTAGATATAATTTTATCTCCAATTGCTAAATTAAGCTTGTAATTCAATAAGCTTTTTAAACTAAGTCTTTGTCCTTTTTTAGATTTTACTTCTGCGGTTAAACTAATGCCTAGTTGTTTTTCTTCAACTCCTTTTTCTAAACTGGATGGTAAGATAACACCTAAGCCATTATCTTTAAGGATGTTAGCAATAGAGCGAATAAATTCATAGACTTGTATGGGATCCAATTCACAAAAACTGGGATTATTTTTTTGTAAACTCTCTTCAATGACATAGTATAACCGTGAAGCTAAACCTATCCCTTTTAATAAGGTTTCTTGAGGATAATTAATTGTTCTATTGTTCCAAACTAATTGAGTAACAGGATTATTCCAAATAATGTTAGCAGAAATTAAACAATTTGAATCATCTAAAGCCTGTAAATAATAGTTTAAACGCCAGTTACTCTGTTCTGATTTTTTATTCTTTTTTTCTGGTGTTTCTAGTTGAAAACAAACCCGAAATTGATTAATTCCCAGTTGTTGATTGTTAGAACTAATAATATATTCATCTAAAGAAGATGTCCAATTACTGAGTGCATTGTTTAATCCCTTAATATCAAATTCTGATGCTTCAAACTGAGGTAAATCTTGTGTTAAAGCTTGTAACCACTTTAGAATAAATGAATTAGACGTGATCGACAGATCAAAAAATTGACGGATTTGTTGATTAATAATCGTAGAAAAGAAATCAAGAATAATCTTTTGTTTGAGCAAAGAATAGGATAATTCATCCTCAATTAAATTATGATAAGCAAGACAACTATTTGGTATAGTTTGCAGAAATTTAGAGAATCTTTTTTGATCAACTAAACTATCCAGTAAAGGATACCATAATCCATAACAATTATTTTCTTGTTGTTCTATTCCTGGTAAATATTTACCTCTTGTTAATAAGTCTAGACTCCAACGGTATATATGTGTCCAAAATTTTAAATCCCCTCCGATAGAATTTTCACTATTATTGGTTAATCCTAATGGTAACTGACTTAAAATAGAGAGAGTATAATCAATATTTAATTTTATTCCTTCAATTTCCCAAGGAATTAATTTTAGGTTGTCTTGTTCAAAAACACCCTCTTTTAATTCAGTTGATAGCAAAGGAATAGGTTGCTTTGATTTGCCAATAAATTTACTAGGTAGATAAAATCTTTTTACCACCCATTCAATATCTTTTTTTTGTTCAATCTTAATCTTATTTAAGTTAAATTGTTCAATAATATCTTCTTGATCCAAGGCAAAAGGATACATTAAACTAGAATCTTCTGATGATAGATCAGCAGATAAAGATCGCCAAGTTTCTCCCCAAATAAAAAAATATTTTTCTGGTGTATTTTTAATCCAAGTTCCATGTAAAGTTGTCATACTTTTTCTAATTTTTTTCTAACTATGTTATATGAACTAGAAAGCTAAAAATTAACCTCTAATGAATGTTTAGGGATGATGTAACTTACCTATATTCTCTAAAGACAAATACTTCTCCCTCTTCAGTAATGACAGCAACATTGTTGCCTGATATCATTAACTTACAGGGAATATTATTAGCAGTACATTTACCTTTTAGATCATAAATCCATACTTCGGCACCATTAGGAAAGGTAAGAATAAATCTTAAGCCACGATCAACACCAACAATACCGAAATTAACTTGACAAGTGGTAGAAGTTGAAAGTTGACCCTTACTATCAATATAATGACAAAAGGATGAATAATCAACGGTGGTGCTGCCATAAGTTCTTAGAGGATGAATCAATAAGATGATCCCGATAGAAATAAAGCTAGTGATCAGTTTCTTCATAAACTCATTCAGCTTAACGTAGTCTGATAGAAAACTTTCGCGTTACTTTGACTTATAATATAACCAAATCCTATCTTTAGGAGATTAATTATTACAAATTTCTGATAAGAGAGTCAACAGTAAAATTGTGGCATTGTTAGAGAAAATTACGTCACGAGGTTGCGCCATTTGAGGGAGTTATGGTAGAGTAATCTTGGAGAATTACAGGCTTGCTTGTATCAAAAAATAAATCTCAGTAAAAAATAGGCGATCGCAGAAAAATATACAACATAACGTTTCTCTTGGCAGTTGGTATCAGAAACCATTATGAAAGTAACATTAGATATTGCTACATCGGACTTAGAAAAATTGTTAAATCCGATGATGAGAGAAAACCGTATTTCGCTCAATAATATTAGTTGGGATGAATACGAAGGTCTTTTAGGTATTTTCAAAGATAAACCCTTATTGCGTTTAAGTTATCTGCAAGGAAATCTTGAAATTATGACCAATTCTCCAGAACATGAAATGATAAAAACTTTAATGGGGAGATTAATCGAAATTTATGCTTTAGAAAAAGGGATCAATTTATATGGATGTGGATCAGCAACTTATAAAACAGAGGCAAAAGTTAGAGGATTAGAACCGGATGAAAGTTATTGTTTTGGCAGTCGTAAAGAGATTCCTGATTTAGCTATAGAAGTAATTATAACCAGTGGAGGAATTGATAAATTAAAAATCTATCAAGGATTAAATGTTCCTGAAGTTGTATTTTGGCAAGAAGGAAAGTTGACCCTTTATCGTTTAATTAATGAAATAGAAGGTTATCAAAAAGTTGAGCAAAGTAAATTCTTACCTGAACTCAACTTTGAAAGATTAGAACAATACATTAATCCAGCAGAAGAACCCAAAATGGTTGCTCAGTATCGTCAATTGATTAAAGATTAATAAATATAGAAAAAAAAGATGAGTTGATCATTTTTCATAGATCATTGATAATAAGTAAAGAATCATCAAACACAAAAGAAGGAATAGATGCTCAAAGCTGGAATCGTTGGACTCCCTAACGTCGGTAAATCAACCCTATTCAATGCTCTGGTTGCCAATGCTAAAGCAGACGCAGCTAACTTCCCCTTTTGTACCATTGAACCCAATGTAGGTGTTGTTTCGGTTCCGGATGAACGATTAGCCGTCTTAGCGGAACTTTCTCAGTCTGAGAAAATTGTCCCCACCCGCATCGAATTTGTGGATATTGCCGGCTTAGTCAAAGGTGCATCCCAAGGGGAAGGACTCGGCAACCAGTTTTTAGCTAACATACGAGAAGTGGATGCCATTGTTCATGTGGTGCGCTGTTTCGATGATGATGATATTATTCATGTATCTGGTTCGGTTGATCCTGCTAGGGATATCGAAGTCATTAATTTAGAATTAGCCTTAGCGGATCTTGCTCAAACCGAAAAACGCCTAGAACGAGTGAAAAAGCAAGTTAAGGGCAAAAAAGAAGGCCAAGAAGAAATACCCGCCTTAGAGAAGATTGTCGCTGCGCTCAACGAAGGAATTGGGGCGCGTCATGTGGAGTTAACCGAGGAAGAACAAGAATTAATTAAGTCCTTGGGACTCCTCACCCGTAAACCGATTATTTACGCGGCCAATGTGTCAGAAGATGACTTAGCAACGGGGAATGAGTGGGTAGAAGAAGTGAAAAAAATTGCTGAAGGGGATAAAGCGAAAGTAGTGATTGTTTCGGCGCAAGTGGAATCAGAATTAGTAGAAATTCCCGATGAAGAAAAAGCGGACTATTTAGAAGCATTAGGAGTCGAAGAAGGGGGATTACAGTCCTTAATTAAAGCAACTTATGAACTATTAGGACTGAGAACCTATTTAACCACAGGACCCCAAGAAACCCGCGCTTGGACCATTCATGCTGGTATGAAAGCACCCCAAGCAGCCGGCGTTATTCATACGGATTTTGAGAAGGGGTTTATTCGGGCTGAAACCCTATCTTATGAGGATTTAGTGGCCTGTAAAACCATGACAGTT
Source organism: Crocosphaera sp. (assembly GCA_030065735.1). Taxonomy (GTDB): domain Bacteria; phylum Cyanobacteriota; class Cyanobacteriia; order Cyanobacteriales; family Microcystaceae; genus Crocosphaera. Next base: position 828 of record JASJDD010000046.1, on the reverse strand, counting down.
GCCAAAGAAAAAGGATTAGTACGTAGCGAAGGAAAAGAGTATGTGGTACAAGAAGGGGACGTGATGTTATTTCGGTTTAATGTTTAGTTTTTTGAGATATATTGCTTATATTGTCAGGATATGTTGACAATATCAAGATTTTTTTCTTTTTGAACCAAAATGGTTGAGTATTAATAGGAAAAACAGCCCAAGGAATGCTTGGACTGCTGTTAAGAGTAGCCGATGCAGCGTAACATTCAAAACAGACGGCTAACTCTTGTTACGGAGACACTTTAAAAGTTTGGATAGTCAACAGTTGATTAAATTTGTTGCCTATTGTAACTTAAGTGACCCGCGAGGTTGGGTTTTGTTCCCAAACAGGATTAATCACAAACATAATCAGAACGGACCCATCCTTCTCGACCATTGAGGTAAATCCGTTGCCATCGATAACCACCGCCATCGTGACCCATGGTACTGTCATAGAGGGATACGGTTTGTCCATTGGAAAGTTGTGTCCAAGAACGATAATTGGTTCCTGGGCCTGTTCTGACATTTAAACGGCCACGACGGTTATTGGTGCAAATTTGTCCGTAATGAGCTTGTCCCCCTTGTCCTCTACAGTTATCATAAGGACCACATCCAGGCCCTTGTCGTTGCGCTTGTAGCGGTAAAGCAGTGGCTCCTAATAAGATGATACTCGCTATCAACGTTTTTAACATGGTTATATCCTCCGGTGTGTCTGAGAAATAAGAGTAAACTACCCACGCACGTCGCTAGGCTATGTGCGGGGCTTTTAGTAGCCCTAAATTGACTGGAGTTGCCAATAAATTTGAACCTCCAGGCGTG
>JASJDD010000045.1 GCA_030065735.1 Crocosphaera sp. | reverse complement strand
GACTTGGTAGAGGGGGGCGACAGGCAGACAAGGTAGATTTTTTGACGAAAGCATCGGCTTTTTACTGCCTTGTCCACTTGCCCTCCTTGCCCCCCAAGTCTTGTCCCAACTGAAAAATAAAATACCTGCCCTTGTGAGGGGGTGCAGAGGGAGAAAATGGGACTTCCTCCGGGAGCTTCCTCCGCCTCCTCTGCCTCCGGGAGCCTCTCTCAACTGAAGCGTTTCGAGTGAAATCTGCTGTAAATGCTGATTGATAACCTCTGCTTATTTACCCAATAAAAAAATATTTGTCAATAATACTTTACAAACCTTTACATAATTTGTTACATTTATTTACATAAGGACAAACGAGGAACACACCATGTTTACCACCAGTGACGAAAACGGCATTCTTAATAACTTCGCTAACGAACCCGATATGTATTACGCAGCTTATCCGACACAAAAGCAGCAACGGGGTTACTTAGTACAAGGTGTCTTCGCAGCATTACTGGTTATTGCTTTAGGAGTCGTTACTACTTTTGTTAGCTAATTTTTCTAGAACAAAACGTTTATTTTTAAGACTTAATAAGTAAGGAGGTTAATCATGTTCGCACCTATCGTTGTTTTATTACGTGATCGCATGGGAAAGGTACAATTTAATAAGTTACGGGGTGAAGCGATTAAATTACACTCCCAAGTCATTACTAACTTTTGTGAAAATCTTGGTATTGATAGAACCGCCAGACAAAACATGATTAGAACCGCAAGAGATAACGGTAAAAAGTTAGGTTTACTGGCTTAAATCATTAAAAAAGCTTCCATTGCATTGGATTTCTCCTACCTTCCCCCCTTGGTATAATTACCAGGGGTTTTTATTAATTAACGATTAATTTTTTTAAGATGTCTTGGTGCATAAAAGCACGATCTCTTAAAGATTGAATCCGATCTTTAAGTAACGGTTCACCATTAACAAAATATTCTAACCAAGCGGTACTAATAATATTAGGATCAGTGGGAAGTTTAGCTAAATCCCATCCAGGAAGTTCTATTTCTTCCATTAAATAGTTAACTTTGGGATCATAACTGAGGGCGAAACATTTACACTCTTCAGAAGCAGCCATAATTAAACTATGTAAACGCATCCCGATAGTCATTTCTACCCCTTTAAAAACCCCTTTTAATTCTCTCGGATTTTCTAATTGAATAATTTTGTAAGATCCTGGTAATTTTTTAGCAATGGAACGGGCAATTTCTAAATCTTGAGACCGTTGAAAAGGAACTAATAAAAGACAAGTGTGAGTGGCTTTTTGAAAATCGATTAAAGCTTGAGTTAAAACCTGTAAACGTTGAGGAGTTAATAGGGGATGACTCCGTAAATTCACCGCCACTTTAGGGGCAGGTAAATCCGCTAAACCTGGCACCGATTTAGCGGTTAAGGCCCAGACCGGATCGGGGGCAATCAGGGGGTTAATCTGCCATTTTGACAATAATTCTGCGGACTTATAATCTCTAACACTAACTGTTGTGCAACCTAATAAAACTTGACGGGTTAACCAGCGAGTCAAAGGATTATTTAAAGGTCCAATTCCTTGCGCCCAAGCAATGGTTTTTAAGCCTTTTTGTTGGGCTAATGCCATCAACCCTGCATAATAAATGGGACTGGCTAAACTGGTTACATCCTGCATTAAACTGCCCCCACCCCAGATAAAAATATCAGAGGTTTGTAGGGCTTGTAAAATAGCCAATCCAGAGCGATTATGACAAGTTTTCACCCCATATTGTTCGTAAGTTTTACGGGGGTTAGCTGAGAGGACAATGGGTTCAACTTGAGAGGGTAACATCTGCAACAACGACATTAATAAAGCTTCATCTCCGCCGTTTCCTTTGCCATAATAACCACTAATGACTGCCCGCATTTTTATCTCTCAATTGGCCAAATAAGCTTAGTATACAGATAAGCGATGGTTTCCACAATCACAGATTTTACCCCTGCGCTGGTTTTCCACCAAGGCGGAGAGGAAGGAGGGGAAAAGGCGATCGCTCCCACTTTAATATCTGGTTCTAAAATCGTTCTAAACACTAACCAACTCCGACGGGTATGAACATCATAGGAATAGAGATTGATAGCCTTAATCTCTAAATCTGACCCTAATAACCATTGTTTAACGGCCTCCGCACTTGCTGCAGTTCGATTGACTTCTACAGTGGTGTTAGGCACTCGAACCACTTGGTTAGGGTCTAATCCTAAAGCAATGGCTGTTGCGGCCGCTAAGTCAGCGAAGGTCTTATAATCACTTAAATACTTCCCCCGGCCTATCTCATTTCCGGTGGTGATCATCAAGCGATAGTTTTTCTCCTTAAATTCGGCGATCGCTCCTTTTATGGTTATATCAGGAACCCATCCTTCTATGACCATAATATCTGCGTCTATGGGATGAGATATGCTCAAAAATGGATGAATCGAAAGGGTAAAACCTATCAACACTGAAATTAATAAAAAAAATAAAAATAACCATCCTCTTAGGGTGAAAGTCCACTGGGGTTTATATTCAAATAAACCCCAAAATTTTTGGGGAGGAAGTTGGGAGAAAAGCATGGTTAATTAATTAAGACACAGACGCAGATTGTTGTTGTTTTAGGTAGATAAATACGGATTTATCGCCAATGTCAGGGGTTAAGGGTTGAAGGATTTTCCGTAGGGCAAAAATAATAAATAAACCTGTCCAGATTCCTAGTAAAGCTTGTTCAACCCCTACAGATAAAATGCCAAATAAGTGACCTAATAACAGCAAGGGAACTAAGGGGGTTAATAATTTTGTTTCCAGGCGATTAAAACAAAAGGCTTCCTTAAAATAAATCCCTGTCAAGGCAACAAATATAAATCCGATTCCCAATAAACTAAGAGGGTTTTGATAAACACATAAACCTAAAGAGTCTTGACAAGATAGAGACAGAATTATGGCTGTTATTGTTCCAATTCCCCAACAGACTTGTAAGAAACGATGGAGAGGGATCAAGTAAATATGAATAGTTATTAAGCTAATGCCCAAACCAAGACAAAATAAGGTAAACAAGGGAGTGAGTAAAGTTAGGGTGACAGAAGTTGCCCCTCGCCCTAAAATTAAGCCACTTGCTAAAGCAAAACTTAGGGCTGATACCACTAACCCGGCACGATAGATTTTAACCCCTTTTAGGTCTTCTGGGGTAATAGTATATTGTCCAAATTGGCCTTGATAAACTTCTAAGGGTTCAGAGGTTGTCTTCATGATTATCTCTTCCATTTGTTGACGATTAAATTGTATCGTTTTTTTGCAGCAAGGAAAGTCCTTTTTCTTTAATTCTAAAATTGACCTTAAATTTTAACAGTATTATCAATTATTTGAGCTAACATTATAATTTTAAAAAGATAAAAAATTATTGATAAAATTCTCAATAAACATCCAATTGTAAAATAATGCTATGATTGTCAACTTTGAACAAAATTAAAGAGCTATAATAATTATGGTAATAAGTAAGGTGCTAGGCAGAGAGAAACAATTTAGCGACCGATAAAGTGTGGTGTGAGGTAGTGAAAGTCCCTTGAACTAATCTAGTTTAGGGCAATTTGAATAATACAGCAGTTTGTTATTAAAACACTGCTCCTTACACTCTTTGGAGGTCAAAATGGTTAACAATTCAGCTAAGTTTATTGCTTTAGGTACATTAGCCACCGTTGGTGTACTTGGTTTAGTTTCCGAAGCGCAAGCGCAACATTTCGTCTATCCTCAAGAATTAGAAAAAGAGGAAATGATTTCTTATGTTGACTGGGACAGCAACCCTGGCCCCTACGCTTTTGAACGCAAGATCCAAAAGGTTGTTTTTGAATGTATTCCTCAAGCAGACGGCACTTATGCCACTGAAGAACGGGTAGTAGAAATCACCTTTAATCCTGCGAAAGCTGCGCCTGTAGGTAGCACTTTCGATCCTCATAACCCCTATAGTGGTGGTGTTTATACACGTGAGGATGTTTCTACTCAGTACATCGCATTGGGTGAACTCACTGGACAACCCATGATTCTCTGGAGTGAAGACGTTCCCTCTAGTAATCCCGAAGGGTTATATACTCCCGAAAGTCGTTGTCAAACCGTTAGTGCGCGTTTAACCAATCTTGCCTACGCCTTCGGTGAAACTACTCCTGTCGGTGTTGCACAAGCATTCACTGAAAGAATGGCTACAGGTATCGTTAATGGAGAAAGAGTTATCTTTATGTCCTACGATCCTAAAAACGTTTCTAGTGACAATGTAGTCTTCACCTTAAGACCTCAAAACGGAGCTACATTCGCGGAAGCTCAAAGAACCCTCGCTCAGTTTAACAATTCCATCTCTGGAAGCATTGGGGGTTTAGAGGAAGATCCCGCCAAACGTCCTCCTATTCTTGAGTAGATTTACCAATGGGGAAAGAGGCTTAACATCTTTATATTCTTTCCCTTTCTTTCTAGAGAGTTAGTATGTTACTGCTCTCTATTTTTTTGTCTATTTATAACAAAACTTGCAACTAATCTGAGAATTACGTTAAATTTAGTTAAGTTGGATCTGCCATTTAAGCAAAATTCCTGTTTTTATAACTAAATTCTTGACAAAAACCATATTTTGTGTTAAGAAAGCCAATTTTGATCACCTACGAGACACCTTAACCTATGAAAATATCTTGGAGAACCCTATTACTCTGGACTGTACCACTGTTAGTGGTGGGATTTTTCCTCTGGCAAGGGGCTTTCCCTTCGGCATCAACCCCAATGGGAAACAACACAGCTAACACCCGTATGACCTATGGACGTTTCTTAGAATATTTAGATGCGGGTCGTATTCTGAGTGTGGATCTTTATGAAGGCGGACGCACCGCCATTGTACAAGCGGTTGACCCTGAAATTGAAGACCGGGTACAAAGATCACGAGTTGATTTACCCATGAACGCTCCTGACTTGGTGGCTAAGTTACGTCAGTCCGATGTCCAACTAGAATCTCACCCTGTTCGTAATGAAGGAGCCTTATGGGGCTTTTTGGGAAATTTATTATTTCCTATTCTCCTGATTGGGGCTTTATTCTTCCTGTTCCGTCGCTCCAGTAACTTACCCGGCGGACCGGGCCAGGCCATGAATTTTGGTAAATCTAAAGCCCGTTTCCAAATGGAAGCCAAAACCGACATTATGTTCGATGATGTAGCTGGTATTGATGAAGCCAAAGAAGAATTACAAGAGGTTGTCACCTTCTTAAAACAACCCGAACGCTTCACCGCCGTTGGGGCCCGTATTCCTAAAGGAGTGTTATTAGTAGGACCCCCTGGAACCGGTAAAACCCTCTTAGCTAAAGCGATCGCAGGAGAAGCCGGTGTCCCGTTTTTCAGCATTTCTGGCTCTGAGTTCGTAGAAATGTTCGTCGGTGTGGGTGCGTCTCGTGTTCGTGATTTATTCAAGAAAGCCAAAGAAAATGCCCCTTGTCTGATCTTTATCGATGAAATTGACGCAGTAGGCCGTCAACGGGGTGCTGGTATCGGTGGCGGTAACGACGAACGTGAACAAACCCTCAACCAATTATTAACAGAAATGGATGGGTTTGAAGGCAATACTGGCATCATTATTATTGCTGCTACCAACCGCCCTGATGTGCTTGACTCTGCTTTAATGCGTCCTGGCCGTTTTGACCGTCAGGTGATTGTGGATGCTCCTGACTTCAAAGGACGGATCGAAATCTTAGAAGTTCACGCCCGCAACAAAAAATTAGCTCCCGATGTCTCCATTGAGTCCATCGCTCGTCGGACTCCTGGGTTTAGCGGTGCTGACTTAGCTAACTTACTCAACGAAGCAGCTATTTTAACCGCCCGTCGTCGCAAAGAAGCCATTACCTTATTAGAAATTGACGACGCTGTGGATCGGGTGGTTGCTGGTATGGAAGGAACCCCCTTAGTGGATAGTAAGAGTAAGCGTCTCATTGCTTATCACGAAGTTGGCCATGCGATCGTCGGAACCTTGGTTAAGGATCACGATCCAGTTCAAAAAGTCACCTTAATTCCCCGTGGCCAAGCTCAAGGGTTGACCTGGTTTACCCCCAATGAAGAACAAGGGTTAACCACCAAAGCACAACTAATGGCCCGCATTGCTGGGGCTTTAGGCGGTCGTGCAGCCGAAGAAGAGGTTTTTGGCTATGATGAGGTAACAACCGGTGCTGGTGGCGATTTACAGCAAGTTTCAGAAATGGCTCGTCAGATGGTCACTCGTTTTGGGATGAGCGATCTTGGCCCGTTATCCTTAGAAAGTTCTTCTGGTGAAGTTTTCTTAGGAGGTGGTTTAATGAACCGCGCCGAATATTCTGAAGAAGTGGCCATGAAAATTGATAATCAAGTTCGCACTTTAGCTGAAGAAGGTCATCAATTAGCCCGTCAAATTATCCGTGATAATCGGGAAGTAATCGATCGCTTAGTGGAATTATTGATCGAAAAAGAAACCATCGATGGGGAAGAATTTCGTCAAATTGTGGCTGAATACACCCATGTTCCTGAAAAAGAACAGTTTGTTCCTCAGCTATAATCTAGTTTAGAAAATTCGGACAAAAGGCGCAGTTTATCTGCGTCTTTTTTCTGACGGCGTTCATCATTAAGTTCCAAGCGATGACAAGTTACTCGACCAATGGGGTTTAAACCGACAATTTTTATTTTTGTAGTAGAGTTAAATGAGGAATATCCTCATTTTTTGTTGGTTGAATAGATAAACGAACTCTTTCACTAGAATACCAAATACGGTGACTTCCTGTTTGGAAGATCAGCGATCGCTATACTAGAAAATCAATCTGGGTTTAATCTCAATAGTCATGTTGTTCTCATTTAGATTTATTGGAAACACTTTAGGGGTCAACAACTGTTAACATTGAGAGGATTACAAGCTTTGTAGGGTGGGCAATGTTCACCCTACAAAGCTTCCTATCGTTGGGGTATCCACTCGCATATTTTCTGATGAAAACTTCTCAAGAACAAAAAGCCTTAGAAATACTCAATCTTCTCAAACAACTTTATCCTGATGCTACTTGTAGTTTAACTTACGAAACCCCAGTCCAGTTATTAGTAGCTACTATATTATCCGCACAATGTACCGATGAACGAGTTAATAAAGTCACTCCTGAATTATTTGCTCGTTTTCCTGATGCGATCGCTTTAGCCAATGCAGATCGAGAAATATTAGAAACCCTGATCCGTTCTACTGGATTTTATCGTAATAAGGCTAAAAATATTCAAGGAGCTTGTCAAAAAATTGTCGAAGATTTTAATGGCAAAGTTCCTCAAACCATGCAAGAATTATTATTATTACCTGGAGTTGCAAGAAAGACAGCTAATGTAGTATTGGCTCATGGTTTTGGTATTAATGCAGGGGTAACAGTGGATACCCATGTCAAACGTTTAAGTCAACGGTTAGGGTTAACAGAAAAGAGTGATCCTGTTAAAATTGAAAAGGATTTGATGGCTTTATTACCCCAGAAAGATTGGGAAAATTTTTCTATCCGTATTATTTATCATGGTCGTCAAATTTGTAAAGCAAGAAAGCCTAATTGTCAACATTGTAGTTTAGCTCATTTATGCACTTTTAATAATTGAGAATTTAGAATTACACTGATATGAGGAGAAACTGTTAATGGATATTCTTTCAAATATTGATAAAAATATTCTGATTATAGGAGCATCAAGAGGTATTGGTTTAGGATTTGTTAAAATACTCCTTGAAAGAGATAACAATGTTAATATTTATGCTACTTATCGTCAAAAAAATACAGCAGCAGAATTATTTAAGTTACAAATAGAATATTCTTCATCCCTTCATTTATTACAGTTGGATATTACTGAAGAAGAACAAATTAGCAATTTAGCTCAACAGTTAAAACAAGATATTTCTGATCTTCATCTAGTAATCAATTGTGTAGGAATTCTGCAAGAAGGTAATATTAAAGCTGAAAAAAGTCTTAGACATATTAATAGCAAAAATCTATTAACTTATTTTCAAATTAATAGTATTGCCAGTGTTTTATTAGCTAAACATCTCACTCCTTTTTTTCGTCATTCCCAACCGAGTGTTTTCGCTGCTATTAGTGCTAAAGTGGGTAGCATTGGAGATAATTATCTTGGAGGTTGGTATGGTTATCGTGCTTCAAAAACAGCCCTTAATATGTTCATGAAAACGGTTTCTATTGAATATAAGCGGACTTGTCCCCATACCATTGTTGTAACTTTACACCCTGGAACAACGGACACCAACTTATCCAAACCCTTTCAAAAAAATGTTCCTCCAGAAAAGTTATTTTCTGTCGAAAGAACCGTTAATCAATTATTAAATGTGCTAGATAACTTAACCAAAAATGAGACCGGACAATTCTTTTCTTGGGATGGAAATCGTCTTCCTTGGTAATTTTTACCTAATTAGTTTGATTTGTGAAGTTTTGTGAAGAAAATTAGCCATTTTTCTAAGGTTGATGCTACTATAAAAACAGGCACAAGGAAGTACACCAAACTTCTCAAAAAGGAATCGATTGGGGTTTGTGCCATCTGCTCTAATCGGTGCAGTGTTTTTAACACCAACATTCTTAATAGACACGATGGTATTACCCGCAGCTTTTTAAGTTAGTTTTTTAAGGAGGTGTTAGGGTGAGAGCCATAATCAACACCTGAGTCGGAAAGAGGATGTTGAGTCGCTTAAAAGGCATTGTGAGTTCAGTGTCCACTTTAGTTAGTCACTATCTAACCAATTCATTTAGATTTCTAGGAGTCCATATCCTTTGTACACTGATTAACCCGCCTCCGCAGGCGGGTAACTTGTTTGTGGGGGGTAAAGATAATTATTGGGTAGTAACTAGACGTTTCCGTAACAATTCAGCCCGACGTTTAGCAATTTTATTATTCTCATCAATTTTTAACGTTTCTTCGTAGGTTTCAACCGCTTTAGGAATCATTTGCTTTTTCTCATAGGCATTAGCCAAATTGTTGAGGGCGATGACATAATCAGGATAGAGTTTAATCGCATCTTTGTAATTGCGAATAGCCAGATCCACCTGTTCTTGAGAAAAATAAGCAAATCCGAGAGCATTATACATCAAAGCTTTGTTTTCTGGTTCCATTTTTTCCCCTGTTTTGAACCCTTTTTGTAAAAGAGTAACCGCTTGAACATACAATTTCTTGTCAAGATATAAACTGGCTAATTCATAATACTCCTCTGCGGTGCCTTTTTGGTCTTGTAGTTTTTTCTGTAATTTGTAAAACCGATTTTCTGTGCGACGGGTTTTAATAATTTGGAAGAGGAGAAAAATGGCCAGTCCCCCCAAAAAAATAACAATCCCTGATAAATAAATAATTGGCAATACTTCATTCATTAGTTAGTGGTCCCAATGTGTAGTGATATTTTGTGTCAGGAGTTAAGGAAGTCCCCAATACTGTAGGCGCTTAGCCAACCATCCAGACGCTTTCCAACGACCAATAGCTTGATTAACACGACTCCGTAAACTAGCATACTGCAATCCTTTAGGCATCACCACCCCTAACCCTTCCCCTGATAAGCGTACAGGGAGTTGATAATATTGGGGGTATTGTTGTACCCAACCCGCCAAAATGCTATTATCAGCAGCAAAAGCATCCACTTGTTCTGCTTCGAGTAAAGTCAAGGCTTCTTGATAGGAATTAACGCCGATCAGTTGTGCTTGAGGAAGTTCCGCGCGAATAACAGCGATGGTACTAGAACGGTTAAGGATAGCCATTTTGGACTGAGAAAGCTGATCTAAGGCACGAATTTGGGGATGATTGGTAATGATTCCTGTGCCATCCAAATAATAGTAGGGGCTAAAATTAACTAAACGGGCGCGAGAGGCATTAATGGTAACTCTGGCGATCGCTAGATCCACCTTTCCCTCAATCACTGTTTGTAGGCGTTCTTGATTGCTGACCGGTTGTAAAATAAGGGCTTGAGGATCACCTAAAATATCTTTAGCTAACTGTCTGGCTAGGTCTATTTCCAATCCTTGTAGTTGATTTTCTTGGTTAAGAAATCCTAAAGGACGAAGATTATTTTTGACAGCAACGATTAACTTTCCTCGTTGTTTAATTTCTTCTAGAGTAGCAGCAATGAGATAATTATTGTCTAGATTAAAGAATACACCAATGGTAAAAATTAAAATTAATTTTCTGATTAAAGCATTAAACATCTAAGTAACTAATTCAGAACTATTTATCGATTATTGACTAATTTTTAACTGTTCATTGTGCATAATTGCCACTCGATTTCTTCCATTTTCTTTGGCTGCAAAAAGAGCCAAGTCTGCCCGTTTAAGAATATCATCCATTTTTTCGTCTTTTGGATCATAGGTAGCTACGCCAATACTCACAGTAATTCTAACAGTTTTATCTCCTACCTGCAAACTTTCTTCAGTCATAGCGTCACAAACACGCTGGGCTGCTATATAAGCTCCTTTTAAACCAGTATGAGGTAAAATAACCACAAATTCTTCGCCTCCTAATCTTCCTAAATGGCTTTCTAAATGGCCTTTTTTAGTTAAGGCTTCTTCTTCGGTTTCCAGTCGTCCAATATAGTCTACTTTCCGAAGAGAATTTAGGGTAATTTTGACCATCATTCTTAGAGCATCATCTCCCACATCATGACCATAGCTATCATTAATCGTTTTAAATTTATCAATGTCGATCATGAGTAAAGAAAAAGGCAATTTATAGCGTTGACTACGCTCAAATTCTTGTTTACCAAAGTTAAAAATTGAGCGACGGTTAGGAATACCAGTTAATTCGTCAGTAGATGCAATTCGCTTCGTTTCTTGGTATGCTTTTTCCAATTCCTCCTTAGTTTTTTTCATTTCTTGATATGCTTTTTCCAATTCATCTTTAGTTTTTTTCAAGTCTAAATGGGTTTTAACTCTAGCTAAGAGTTCAGGGGTTCTAAAAGGTTTGGTTACATAATCAACTGCCCCAACTTCAAAGGCATTGAGCAGATAATTAGTTTCAGTGGCAGCGGTTAAAAAGATGACAGGAATTTTAGCTGTATTTTCATCGTCTTTCAGTCTTTTACAAACTTCGATCCCATTGATTTCTGGCATCATTAAATCTAACAAAATCAAGTCTGGTTCTGTAACTTTTACCCGTTCTAAGGCTTGTTTTCCTGAAAGAGCAAAAGTAGTTCCATAACCTGATGTATCCAGAATTTCAATCAATAATTGCAGATTTTTACGAATATCATCTACAACTAAAATTAAAAAATTTTCAGGTTTAAAAAGCTCTAATCTTTTCATTTTTTTACAGAATTAAGTAACAAAATTTGATTGCTTTGTTATTGTAGAAATCGTACTAGATCAGGGAAACTTTCTACAGTTTTTGCTAAGTTTTCACTATCAAATTCTTGTCGCTGGTTTTCTAGACGTTTAGCATAGTCAATCAGCATTTGACAATGATAATCTTCTCCCCATTTTTGTAAACGTTGAGCAAATTGACGTAAATCTTTAGTAATCATCGTCTTTCGTAAATTATGCCATACTTTTTCCTCTTCCTGGTGAAGTTTCTCTAGTAATTTGGGAGGGGTTGGGATGGGGGTTAAGGGTACCTTGGGAATATTCTCTTTAGCAACAGTGGTTATGGGTTCTATTTCTGTAAAAGGGAAAAGTTTTTTTAATGTTAGTAAGAGTTGGAGACGACTAATAGGTTTGGTTAAAAAACCTTGAGACATTGTCTTTGATTTTTTCTTATCTTTATCTTGAGAAGAAGCAGTTAAAATAACAATGGGAATTGCTTGTGTTTTTGCTTGTTGTTTGAGAATTTGACTAGCTTTATAACCATCCATATTAGGCATTCGCAAATCCATTAATATCAGGTCAATTTTATTATTATTTACTTGTTCGAGTGCTTCTTGTCCATCGTTAGCAAGTAAGATAGTATGGTGAGTATCTGTAAAATAACCAATCAATAAATCTCGGTTTGAAGCCACATCATCTACCACTAATATAGTCAGAGGTGATAGTTGATTAAAATCAAGATTAACCATTTCTTCATCAGGAATAATATCCTGAGATTTTCCCATAGCAATTTGAGGAAAAGAGACTGTGAAAATGCTACCTTTTGCCAGTTCACTTTTTAAGTTAATGGTTCCATTTAACATCTCGGTTAAGCGATTAGTAATGGTTAATCCTAGTCCTGTTCCACCGTATTTTCGATTACTTTGTCCTTCACTTTGGGTAAAGATATCGAAGACCCTTTTTTGTTGGTCTTCTGCAATACCTATTCCTGTATCTTCTATGGATATTTCTATGGAGCAAAACTGATTACTTTGATTAGTTTGAGAGGGAAATACTTGACTTTGTACACTAATTTTGATGTATCCTTGTTCAGTAAATTTTAAAGCATTTCCAACCAAATTAAAGAGAATTTGTCTCAAGCGAACTTCATCAAAAATAATAACATCAGGGACTTGATTGCCAATTTCCATTAATAATTCTACATTTTTTTTGTTGGCTGTTTCTAGAAAAATTTGCTTAATTTCAACAATTAATTCTTTTAAATTGAGAGGTTCATGAATAATGTCTATTTTTCCTGCTTCAATTTTTGACAAATCTAAAATATCATTGATTAAGGATAATAACATTTTCCCCCCAGAGGCAATAGATTCAAGATAATGACGGGAACGTTTATCAGTAATTTGCTCATTGAGTAAATCACAAAATCCCAAAATTGTATTCATAGGTGTTCTAATTTCATGACTCATATTCGCTAAAAATTCACTCTTGGCTTTATTCGCAACTTCGGCAGCTTCTTTGGCTTTTTCTAATGCTTGTTGGGCTGCTTTTTTTTCTGTAATATCAGTAATCGTTCCTACTAAACGGTAAGGTTTTCCTTGTTGATCTAGAATACATTTTCCTTTCGCTTCGATCCAAATATAATGACCATCTATATGTCGAATACGATGGACATTTTCATAGATTTCTGTGTTACCTTGTAAATGGTTTTGTACATCTTGAATTGCTCCATCAAGATCATCAGGATGAACATTATCAAACCAAGTAGATAAAACATGAGGTAAAGGTTGATTTTGATAGCCTAAAATCTTCATCCAAACAGGAGAATAATAAACTGTATCATCCCTTAAATCCCAATCCCAAATACCATCATTTGTTCCTGATACTGCTAAATCATAACGTCGTTCTCTTTCCCTTAATTCTTCTTCTATAATTTGTTTTTCAAGAATTTCTTGACAGAGATTTTCATTTAACTTTACCAATTCTTCTGTTCTTATTTCAACAAGATTTTCAAGCTCATTTTTGTGTTCTTTAATCGCTTGAAATTGAGTTTTTAATATTTTTCTCATGACCTCAAAGTTATAAGTAAGCTGCAAGAACTCATTAATTTTCATTTCAGGTAAAGATTCTTCTTGTTCCTCTTGCCAAATTTTATCGGGTAAACTTTCAGTAACTTCAGCTAATCTTTTTAAGGGATCACTAATCAAACGACTAATGCTAACAGCTAATAATAATCCTAAAACAGAAATTAAAAACATCACCGCCAGATTTTTGATGTAAAGTTGTTCTAAATAATCAAAATGATTGGCGGTTTTGATTCTTATTATTAACGACCAAGGTAAAGTGGGGGACAGATTAATTTTTTTAACATAAAATGAGTGTCGCCAACGAGTCATTATGGGCATTCCTGGGGCTATAGGAAGCCATTGAAAAATAGTATTATGGTCAGGACTTTGGCGAATTTCTCCCCCATCTTTCCAGTCAAAGATATTCATTAGCGTGAGGTTTTGTTTGCTGTCAGCAATGACATGATTATTGCTATCCACCAAAATAGTTTGTAGGTTAAATTCTTCTAATTGAATATCCACTAATGGGGAAAGTTCGGATAACTCAAGAGAACCATAAACTACAGCTATTAAGCTATTATTTGAGGGATTAAAAATAGGAATCTGAATGCCGATATGAGGTTGAGGAGAAGCCCTATCGGTATGTAATTCACTAATTTGAGGTTTTTGAGTAGTGGCTAATTCTTCTAAGGAAAGAGTTTCACTAACATTCATCCCTGCTAAAGTTTCTCCAAATTTGTTGGTTGTCGGATAAGCCTCCAAAATAATACCTTGATTATTGGTAATATAAATTTTCATGAAAGCAGGTAAAGCATTTTTAATTAATGCTAATGCTTGAGTTTGTTCTAACTCTGGTGACTCAGAGAACATCAAAGCTAAGGTTTTAAGTCCTTGGAGATTTTGTTTATACCAACTGTTAATATTTTTGGTAATTGCGATGCTGACGGTTTCAATTTCTGCTTGAATTTCTGCTTCAATAAAATGCAGAGTTACTTTACCCTCTAATACGGTTAAGAGGAGACTAGGAAACAAGATACATACTAAGAGAAAATTAAAGAGAGTTTGTCTGAGGGAAAGAGAAGATTTCGATTTTTGAGGATTAATTAAATGACCAAAGGGAAGATAAGAAACAATAAAATTAGCAATGAGAGCGTTAAAAATGCCATTGATACCCTGTTTCAAAGCAATTAACAGGGTTCCTGAAGCAGAAACCGGTAAAACCAACCCATAAAATAGACCCACCAGGGGTATTCCTAATACTACCCAATAAACAGCATCAAGGATGACAAAATTACGGTAGCGATGAGATAACAGGGCAACGAATAGAGTTTCTAAGGTGAAGATAATCATGGCGTAGGTATGATCCCAAAGATAGTAAGTAATACTACCTGCCATCATTCCGGCTAAGGTTCCCCAAAAAATGCCGTAATAATGAACGACGATTAAAACAGCGATACTCCCAAAGAGAAAATCCACCCCAAAAAATAGGGGTAATTTGTAATAGTTACCTAAAACTCCCAGGAGTAATAAGAGAGAAAGAGTACCATAATATCGACGAAGATTCCCCATTCATCTGGTTTTTTTGCTTGAAATAGTTATGCTTATTTTCTATCTTACAGGAATCCCATTCTACATCTCACGGCTAAAGCGAGTGGGATGTAGAATGCCCGACAACTTATACTACAGATGTGGATATTATAGGGGTCAACAGCCGTTGACCCCTACTAAAATGTTAGCTAAACATATAAACAAAGGGAACCAGTAAAGCCGTTAAGTCTTTAATTGTGATGTTGATGATGATTACTATTATGATTATGGGGTTCTGAGCGAATTTCTACAGGCCCGACTTGCCATCTACCCAAGTTGACAAGGGACATGGTTTCTATGCCAACCGAAGCAACTCCCATACTGACTAAACCTGTGGCGATGGTTCCCATAGCTACCATTCCAAAAGAGATAAATCCCATGGGAACAAGGCCAATAGCAACGATTCCCATTGGTGCCACCCCAATAGCAATATAACCGGTTGGGGTAATACCGATAGAAATAAGTTTTCTTGGTTTTTGATTATTACATTCTCCCGTGGCCTGGATATCAATTATTTCGTCGGGTTTTAATTTAACTGCCATGATTGGTTAGGATGAAATGCTTTTTAAGACTTCTATTCTACTGATGATTCTTATCAAGGGTCAAAAGACAGTCTGTCAAACTTGCGCTAAGCAAATAATTCAGCGATCGCCTGGGTTGGATTAGGTTGTTTGACTAATGATTCTCCAATCAAAACAGCGTTGGCCCCTGCTTGTTTAACCTGTTGTAAATCTTGGGGGGTGTGGATACCTGATTCACTGACAATATAAATCCCTCGCTCTCTTATCTTATCTTGACGGGCGGTTAATAAGTTTCTGGTGGTGTCTAGACTCACCTCAAAGGTTTCTAGGTTACGGTTATTAATTCCCACCAAAGAAACCCCTTCAATGGCCAAGACGCGATCTAATTCTGCTAAGGAGTGAACTTCCACTAAAGGTGTCATCTCCAAAGAACGAATAATTTTGATGAAATACTGTAAATCTGTATCTTTGAGAATAGCAGCAATTAAGAGAATCCCATCGGCCCCTTTAACCCTTGCTAAATAGATTTGATACGGATAAATAATAAACTCTTTACATAGCAGGGGAATATCCACTGCTTGACGCACTAAAGCCAGGTTATCAAAACTCCCTTGAAAAAATTTACGATCGGTCAGTACCGACAAACAACTAGCCCCTCCTTTAACATAAGCTTGGGCAATAGCCACCGGATCAAAGTCTTCTCGAATCACTCCCTTAGAAGGAGAAGCTTTTTTAACTTCTGCAATCAAAGCGGGTTGCGTTTTGCCTTGAGTAATAGCCCCTAAAAAATCTTTGGCCGCTGGCGCGTTTTGCTCCTGTTTTCGTAAGTCTAACAGAGAGAGACGCTCCCGCATCTGTTCCACCTCTTTTTCTTTGTGCCAAACGATTTCTTCTAGGATATGGTTAGCTTTTCCATTGGGATTGGGAACTTGGTAACGTAAGGTGTCGACGGCTACTGCGGGGTTAGGGGGTCGTCTTCTGATTTGCATGGGATTCGTTAAGAAATTTTAAGAAACTACCTAAGATATTCTTTGATCTAGGATATTCTATCCATAATTCCCGTTCCTTTACCAGAGCTTTTACGAAGTTTACCGTAAATCTGTTGAGGGAAGTTACGGAGAAGGCTGGGTAAGATAAAAAAAAAGATTTTCTATATAATCCGATAGTATCCCTAACTTTAGATTAAAGATTACATTAATCATCCCTATGAATACCATTAAAGAAAAAATCCAATCGATCTTGAATCAATTACCAGATGATTGTTCAATTGAAGATATCCAGTATCATTTGTATGTTCTCGAAAAAATCCGTCAAGGATTACAGGTCGCTGAACGCGAACCCATATTACAACAAGAAGAAGTCGAGGGACTACTAAGTAAATGGCTTATCGAGTGATTTGGTCTTCTAAAGCGGTAGAAGATGTTGATTCCATTGCGACCTATATCGCCCGTGATTCTCCTTCCTATGCTGCTGCGGTGGTACGCCAGATTTTGGATGCTACCAATCAGTTGGAGGATAATCCCTTAACAGGAGAGTTGATTACAGAAGGGGATGATATGACCCTTCGAGATCAACCGGCTTATACTTACCGTGTCATCTATCAAGTGGATGGTGATACGGTAATAGTAGTGGCGGTAGTTCATACAAAACGCTTATTAGGTCTCAATGAATAATGGAAGATCAAGACATTCAAGGTTTAATTGAAGCAGTCATCAAGGCTGACTCTTCTGATGCTTTATTGGAGGCAGTAGAGTCTTTGTCTGAGAGTGCCAACCCAATAGCTATCCCGACGTTAATTGAGACGTTGGGATACAATAATCCTGGGGCTGCGGTGGCTGCGGTGGAAGGGTTAATTAATTTAGGCGATGTCAGTGTCCCCCATCTCCTAGAGCAAATTGATGGTTACAATTATGGGGCAAGGGCTTGGGCGACTCGTGCTTTGGCAGGGATTGGTCATCCTTCAGCGTTAGACCATCTTCAAGAGACTGCCTTGAAAGATTTTTCCATGAGTGTGCGTCGTTCTGCTGCGAAAGGATTGGGTTATATAGAATGGTCTAAGTTATCGGATTGGGAGGCCTCTGTGGGGCAAAAACAAGTGGTTGCGACGTTATTTAAGGTATTGGATGACCCTGAATGGGTGGTGCGTTATGCTACGGTGGCGGGATTACAAAATTTGGCGGTTTCTGTGGACGATGAAATTTTAGTTAAGTCTATTGTTGAAAGGTTAGAAAAGCAACTAGAAACTGAGTCAGAATTAGGGGTTTGTGCGCGTATTCAGTTGGCTTTGAAACTCCCTTAGTATAGAAACGCTAGTATGGATAGATAAAATAAATTTTCATGGTGTTGCCTCTCTTCAAAAAAATTTTATGCAAATTCCTATGCCTAATAAATTAAATCGTCCTCTTCCATGGATTTTAGCCATTATGACAGGTGGAATACTGTTGGTTGGGGGATTAACCTATAGAATAGCGCGAACTCCCGTTTCCGAGAGTAAACTAGAAAAAATGACCGTTATCGCCGAACGGGAAACCCTTGCCGTTGAGATCGAAGCCAGTGGAGTGGTAGAACCTATTGAAACTGTTAATATTAGCCCCAAAAACCCAGGGCGGTTAGTGCAGTTGCGAGTTGAACAGGGGATGAGAGTCAAACAAGGGGACATTTTAGCCCTAATGGAACACACAGAAATTAAAGCGGAAGGAAAGTATGCTGAAGCTAATTATAATCAAGCGTTAGCGGAATTAGACGCAGCTAAAGTCCGTATTCCCAGTGAAATTCAACAGGCTCAAACTCGTTATATTCAAACACAGACTCAACTAGAACAGGCAAAAGCCAATTTAAAACGAGCAATAGAAAGAATTCCCCGAGACATTGACCAAATTAAAGCCCAAATTGTATCCGCACAGTCTCGCCTTCAGTTAGCAGCCTCTCGTGTTAAACGCAACGAAGAATTACTCGACGAAGGCGCAATCACCCAAGATCGATTTGATGAACTGCTTAATAATTACAATAATGCTCAAGCCAGTCTCATCGAGCTTCAAACTAGGCTAGAACAGGCAAATCAGACCCAAAACCCGGAAATTGACCAATTGCAACAAGAAGTCTTACAAGCTCAAGCAACCGTCGCTGAGGCACAAATTCAACTCGAAGAACGCAAAAGAACGGCTCAAAGCGAAATAGCCCGCTTAGAATCGGCTGCTGAGGCTGCTAAAGCCCAATTAGAACAAGTGGTGATTCAATTTCAAGATACAGCCATTCGCGCCCCATTTGATGGGATTGTTACCCAAGAATATGCTAATCCAGGGGCGTTTGTTACCCCAACTACCTCTGCATCGACCACGGCTTCAGCCACATCCAGTTCGATTATTGCTTTAGCGCGAGGATTAGAAGTGGTGGCTAAAGTGCCAGAGGTCGATATTGCTCTGATTAAACAGGGGCAACCGGTGATGATTGAGGCCGATGCTTATCCCAATGAAGTTTTTCAAGGACAGGTGGTTTTGATCGCCCCAGAAGCCGTTGTAGAAGAGAATGTGACCTCATTTGAAGTGACTATTGGTTTGAGGACGGGACAGGATAAATTATTATCCCGCATGAATGTGGATGTGAACTTTTTAGGAGAAGAAATTAAAGATGCTTTAGTGGTTCCTACTGTCGCTATTGTTACTAAAAATGGCGAAACCGGGGTTATGGTGGCCGATGAGAATGAGCAACCCCAATTTAAACCCGTTACCATCGGTCAAGTTTTAGATGAGAAAACCCAGATTCTTTCTGGTTTGACCCCTGGGGAAAGGGTATTTATTGATTTACCCGAAGATGGACAAAAGAAATCCTTGTTTTAATTGAGAACTGCTATGAATTTTTTAGACAGTGTTAAAATGGCAACCTCTATGTTAGCGGGCAATAAGTTACGCACTAGCTTAACTATGTTAGGGATGATTATTGGCAATGCTTCGGTTGTTGCTACCATTGGTATTGGTCAAGGGGCGGAAAAATTAGCCACTGAACAGTTAAATGAATTGGGTCCGAAGGTACTTTTTGTGGTTCCTGGAACTCGTAAAGCCCGTCGTGCTACCCTTGATTTACCGAGAACCTTAGTCTGGGAAGATGCTCAAGCGATCGCCGAACAAGTTCCCACAGTTACAAGGGTTGCCCCTGAAAGAAATCAACGACAATTAATTAATTATAAAAGTGAAAATACCAACGCTTTGTTAATTGGAACAACGCCAGACTATCCTCAAGTTAGAAGTTTTCCAGTGCAGAAAGGACGGTTTATTAATCAGATTGATCTTCAAAGAAATAAAAGGGTTGCTGTTATTGGACAGGACATTGTTGAGCGTTTTTTTAAAGTTACTAATCCTATTGGTGAATCCATTAGAATTAAAAATATTTCCTTTGAAATTGTTGGAGTTATGGCTCCTAAAGGGTCTTTAATTGGAACGAATTTGGATGAAACCATATTAATTCCTCTGTCCACAATGGCTAATCAAATTGTGGGTAAAACCTCCCCCTATGGCTTGCAAGTCAGTTGGATTAATGTAGAAGCGAAAGATATGGATAGTGTGTCTGCTGCTCAATTTCAAATTGAAAATTTATTGAGATTAAGACACAAAATTACCAATGAGGATGACTTCGGGGTAGAAACTTCCAAACAGATGTTAGATATTGTGGGAAGTATTGCTAATGGGTTGACGGTGATGTTGACTTTTTTAGCAGGAATTTCTCTGATTGTTGGGGGGATTGGAGTGATGAATATTATGTTAGTTTCTGTGAGTGAAAGAACCTCAGAAATTGGACTCAGAAAAGCCTTAGGAGCTAGTCAAAGTGATATTTTAGGACAGTTCTTAATTGAAGCGGTTATTATTGCTGTTTCTGGAGGCGTTGTTGGTATTTTAACAGGGGTCAGTTTAGTAACAGTTGTCGGTTTGGTTTCTCCTTTATCTCCTACCGTTTCTTCGGTATCTATTATTATTTCCTTAGCTGTTTCGGGTGGTATTGGTCTCGGGTTTGGGGTTATTCCTGCCCAAAAGGCTGCTAAACTTGATCCCATTGTCGCCTTAAGAAGTTCTGTGTGAAGGAAGAATCCACTCGCCATAAGGGCAGTGGAGTTGTCAAATTTTAGACAAAGTGCAAGCATTCTGCTTGCACTCCATCAAATCTAATCTGGCAAGGTGGGCAAATTAAAAATTAATCTTAGAGATTCGTAATGCAGAAAAGTTTGCCCACCCTACTATACTTAGGCTACCAACCAGCTTCGGATTGCGCTAAAACATAAGTAGCCACATCTTCAATTTGTTTATCGGTTAAACGCCCTTTAAAGGCAGGCATCGCAGCTTTACCATTGGTGACTTGGGTAATAATTGCTTCTAGGCTATCCATGCCATACTTTTCTAAATCACCTTTTTGGAGGGTTTTAGCAGCATTAACTACATTTTTCCCTCCCAGATGACAAGCATTACAGTTAGCGGAAAAAACGGTCTTACCAGCAGCAGCATCGCCGGCTAAAGCAGGGGAAACAAAACTAAAACAGAAAAAGGCAAAAATCAGTAAAATTAGGGACAATAATCTTTTCATCGTGTTCTCCTTACAAAGATCAATCCGTCTTTGATCTTCGACCTAAGTTCTGAGTCTGTCAAAAGACACCTTGTCAAACTTCCCTTTGGTCAAGGCCAACCCTTATAAATAGCAAAATAATTTTCTTTTGTCCAAAGACAGCTTGTCAAACATTTCTGTTGTGCTTATAATCAAATTATGTAGGAAAATACTGACAATAGATAATTTCTGTCTTAAAGAACTCATAGGAACCACACAAATGTCTAAAAAATTAGGTTTACTCATCGCTGCTGTTGCTCTAATCATCTCTAGTTTCTTCGTTGCTGTTAACCCCGCTGCAGCCGCAACCGTTGAAATTAAAATGGGTGCTGACTCAGGTATGTTAGCCTTTGAACCCAAAGAAGTTGAAATTAGTGCAGGAGATACCGTTAAATGGGTTAACAACAAACTAGCTCCCCATAACGTTGTTTTTGAGAAGGATGCTCAATACAGCCACAAATCACTGGTTTTTGCTCCTGGAGAAAGCTTTGAAGAGACTTTCAACGAACCTGGAGAATATACTTACTATTGTGAACCCCATCGTGGCGCTGGTATGATTGGTAAGATTATTGTCAAGTAATTTTTATTATTCTTAACAATTTGAAACCTTGGCCTACGAATTAAATTTCGTGGGCATTTTTATTGTTGAAACACCGCAAGACGCTGTATCAACAATTGAGCTTGTTGGGTAATGACATCCCATTCTTGACTATCAAGAGCATAATGAGGAAATAACTGGCTGGATAAACCAACAGCTACTGCCCCTGCTTCGATGAAATGGGGCGCATTATCTAGGGTAACCCCTCCTGTGGGAATCAAAGGAATCGAGCCTAGAGGACCTTGTAACCCTCTGATGTAGGGAATCCCACCAATAGCCTGCACGGGGAATACTTTAACACAACTAGCTCCAGTTTGCCAAGCGGTGATAATTTCTGTGGGAGATAGGGCCCCTGGAATGATAGGAATTTGCTGGTCTATCGCTGTTTTGATCAGAGTTTGATTAACGTGAGGGGTAAAACAAAATTGAATACCGGCTGCGATCGCTTCTTTTAATTCCTCTCGGGTTAAAATGGTTCCGGTACCAATGGTACAGTGAGGTAAATCCTGTTTTAATTGTTGAATAATTTGAGCCGGTTGGTGACTATTCCAAGTAATTTCAATAATTTTCATTCCTCCAGCTGCTACTGCTTTAGCCATATTGACACCTTGTTCTAGATTATCAGTGCGAATGACAGCAATAGCACGATATTGTTTTAATAATTTTTGCCAAGACTGTGAAGGGTTAAACTCATTATTGGCTTCCATAACCTTACCTCAATTTATCTTCTTTTAATTAATGACTAAATTATCTCTATGGACGATAGTTTCTGCTCCATGATAACCTAACAATTCAGGAATTTTATCCGAATGATTTCCTTTAATTTTATTAATTTCTTCTTGACTATAATTAACAATACCTCTCGCCACTTCTTCTCCTACTTCATTACATAATTGAACCGCTTCTAATGAGTCAAATTCTCCCTCAACTTTAATAATTCCTGCTGCTAACAACGACTTTCCTTTTTGAGAAATCGCTTTCACTGCACCCTGATCGAGATACAATTTTCCTCTGGGTAATAACCCATAAGCGATCCAACGTTTTCGGGCATTATCATTCTTTAATTGTGCCTCAAATTTAGTGCCAATATCTTCGCCTTTGAGGATTTTTAATAAGTTTTGTGGTTTTTTCCCGTAGGTTATTACTGTGGTAACTCCTGCTGATGTAGCCAGTCTCGCTGCTGTTAGTTTAGTTGACATTCCTCCTGTTCCCCATTGAGATCCTTTATTGCCTGCTTTAACTTGTAATTGATCTAATTCTAAACTGTTAACAACTTTGATGGGTTTAGCATCAGGAAAAGTACGAGGATCAGCCGAATAAAGTCGATCAACATCTGTTAAAATAAACAACCAATTGGCGTTAATCAAACTAGCGACTAAAGCGGAAAGGGTATCGTTATCTCCAAATCTTAACTCTTCAATAGCAACGGTATCGTTTTCATTCACAATAGGAATAACCCCTAATTCAAAAAGCGCATCAAAAGTGTTTTTAGCATTCACATAACAACTCCGTTCTATTAATTCTCTACGAGTTAATAAAACTTGAGCAATGGGTTGATTTAAAGCGGTAAAAAGGTCATCATAAACCCGAATAAGTCTCCCTTGTCCTACGGCGGCAATCGCTTGTTTAATGGCTATTTTTTTCGGCCTTTCTGTTAACTTTAAGCGACTACAACCCACCCCCACTGCACCGGATGAAACCAGGACAACATGATAGCCTAATTGTCGTAATTCTGTTAAGGTTTCTACAAGAGCAGCAATGGTAGATAAAGCTAATTTCCCTGTCTCTGGTTGAGCAAGACTAGAGGTACCAATTTTTACAACAATAGTCTGGGAGTGGTTCATAAATTCAGCAAAAACAAGTAATAAAAGAAAGGGTTAATGTGCAGCCCTTAAAGCAGCCCCAATCAAGCCAACTTTAGGATTTAAAATGATATGAACAGGTATTTTAGTTAACAGTGAACTTATACGCCCTTTGGCTTTAAATGCTTCCATAAAGGTTCCTGTCTTCATTAATGGTAATATTTTAGGAGCAATTCCTCCTGCTATGTATAATCCCCCATAAGGTAACAATTTTAAGGCGAGATTTCCTGCTTCTGCGCCGTAAGCTGAGATGAACATTTCCATTGTTTGTTGACATAAAGTATCGTTATTTTCTAAGGCTGCTTTAGACACTTCAGCAGAAAGATCAACGTTTTTTTGACTTTCCCAAGTTTGATAAATTTGCTTTAATTTGTCTGATTCCTTTTCAGGATATTGATAGCGTAAAAATTGATAAATGACACTAATACCTATACCAGAAACAACTCTTTCTATAGACACTCTAGGCAAATCATACTGAGCTTTTATATAAGTTAATAATTCAAACTCTAACGGATTACGAGGAGCAAAGTCTGCATGAGATCCTTCAGAAGAAAATACATTATAATTACCACTTTCTAAAGGAGTTAAAAAACATTCTCCTAAACCGGTTCCTGCCCCCAATACGCCGATGGGTGTATTCCCTTTGGCTTCAATGTCTTGTAAAGTATGTAAGTCATCTTTTTTTAACCCTAAAATACCATAACCAATAGCAGCAAAATCATTAATAAGATTCACTCGTTCTAAAGATAGTTCTTGGGCTAAACCATCGCCACTTAATGACCAACTTAAATTGGTTAATTCTGAGGTATTATTAACCACCGGTCCAGCAATACCAAAGCAGCCATTTTTAACCGTGATTTCCTGTTGTAATTCTTGCTTAGTCTCGTTAAAAAATTCTTGGACAATGGGAACTAAATCATCATATTCTTGACTGGGATAAGATTTTTCATATACAGTAGTTTGTTGAGGTAAAATTTCCCCATCTTTTGGATTACCTGAATTAACTAAACGTAAAATTGTTTTAGTTCCACCGATATCCCCAGCGAGTAATATAGACATACTTAATTTAACCTCTGTTGGCTTCTTTTGTTAGTTTAATCAAAATAGGTTATTCTGTACAATAGTCCTTATCTATTTTTACAAATAGCATAGGATTCAACCATTGAAACTCTCACATTATAATCAATTAACAATTCACTCAGTCTTTCCCCATCAGTTAAAATAACTGTACGCTCAATCCTGTTGGTATATTCAATGGTTTTCCCATCCACTAAATTCATAATAAATATTACCACGGGTACTATGACGATTACCTCTTAATTTTTTGAGTTTTTTGTTTAAATAGTCTTGAGCCTCATTAGCAGGTAGTTCTGTGGCTTGCATAAAAGTTAATATACTAATTTTGCCATGACTTTGTTCTAATAATTGATAAAAAATAGTATCAACATCTTTTCTAATGGATTTTAAGTAAATATAAATAGAAATTCCATAAATAAATGATAAAAAGGCACCCAAAAGATGGAATAAAAATTGACTAAAAATAGACTCAATAAAAATGAATTCAAAGACAAGAAAAAAGATTAAAGTGTTCCAAAAGATATAAGCTTCTCTAACTTTTTCTCTTTGGGTTTTTACTTTTAACTTAATCAAGATTATCGTATAAACAATAGCAGTTATGACAAAATAGACGATCCATTTCATTGATCAGACCCAATCTGCGTATCATCTCTATTTTATCTTTTCACCGTCACTGTCAACTATTCCCAATGAATTTGCGATCGCTCCTCACAGACCAGTTGATAAACCGCCTCAGTTTGCTTGGCCAACTCAGGCCACCCAAACCGCAGGGCTAACTCTTTGTAGGCGTTTTCCACTAATTGTTGACCATAATCAGGGTTTCTTAATATTTCTAAGATACCCCAAGCCAAAGAGTCTGGGTTATTCACCTCAGTCACAATGCCTGTCTGTTGA
>JASJDD010000044.1 GCA_030065735.1 Crocosphaera sp. | reverse complement strand
GTTTTAACTGAGGTATCAGTTTTTTAACCTCATATCCTGACAATCCCTTCCCTGTATCTATATACGTTTGGTTCATCAAGTTCAGGCAATAATTCCACAACCATCGGCAGTTACCAAAGCTTTGCTCTAGCGACTGCTTTTGTTCTGTATTTGGATATAGCCTTACTTTGACGACCTGGAGCATATTAGACTAAATTAGTTAGAAGCACGGATGTTGTATACGTACGTAACAAAAATTATACATTGACGTTTACATTTTGAGATGACAAACTTCTCTTAATGAACTTTAATCAAGATAGGAAATCAATCCTCAAATTTTTAAAATGATTAGGACTAAAACAATGCTTAAATTTTCTAAGTTAGTGACCTTGACTACAGGGGTATGTTTAGGATTAGGCTGTTTATGGGATCAAGAGGCGAGTGCTGCTATTTTGGGGCCTGATTTTTCAGGGGAAACCATTCAAAAAATTAGTTTAATTGTGGATGAAGTGTCAATTACCCCCCAATCATCTTCAACTGATTATCGTTTAGGATTACAACTCAAAGTTTCGTTTCTCGATGAAGAAGAACAACCAGCAGAAAGAATTTGGTTTATTAATCGTGATAGTAGTTTCAATAACGTCGGTTCTTTTCTCGGTTTAATAGTTTATTTTTGTGAGTCATCTGATACATTGACTTCTGATTGTTTTTCATTGTTTGAAGATCGTTTTATTATAATTAATAATGAAACGGAGAGCGGTAGAGAATTTAGCAGAACCAATGACGGTTCAGGGGTTCAGATAGATTCTAATATTATTGATCTTCTCAGTAATGGGGAGGATAACAATGTGAGATTACAAACCTATTTGAATGGCAATATATTCGGATCAAGTTTTCAACAAAGTTCTACGGAAGAAAGTGCATTTTTTCTTTCAACTCCCGCCCCTGAACCTGCTGTTGTTCCTGAACCTTTAACCATTTTAGGTTCAGGAACTGCGATGGGGTTTGGTACATTTTTTAAGTGTAAATTAGGTCAAAGAAAATCTGCGTCAAAGAAAGCTTAAAAATCTTGTTTAGGAATAGAAATTATCCCCATTTTTAACATTAATCTCTAAATTAAGCTAAGTTGAGTCAGCAATTATCATGAAATTCACTCGAAGATTTTTATTGAGTTTGAGTACAGTTCTTCTCTATGGAATCTGGCAAAAATATTATCCAAAACCTCTTTTATCCCAGAATGAGTCAAACAAGAATAATTCCACCATTCCAGGGATTGATCCTAAACCCGAAAGACCTAAAATTACAAAAATTGAACCTTCTCAAAATATAGTTATTAATAATCCTCTTGAATCGGTCAAATTTATTGATGATATTGTTCCTAAAAAATGGTTATATAAAACTCCAATCAACCCAGGAGAAGCACAAAAACTGGTTAATTTGATCCACGATCAACACCAAGGCATTTTCCAGACATTAGAAGAATTACCACAAAATCAAATTATTGCTAATAGTTTTCCCGACTTTACGGATGCCATTGATTTAAAAAAATTAGGGAAAAATAAACCTAAAATTTACTCCCTATTTTACACAATAATGTCCTTTGAGCAACCTCGATTATTAAGAGTGTGTCATGGAGCGATAGGATTAAACGTTAAAGCTAATATTTGGGTTAATAACCAACCCGTTAAACACGGAGAATTAATCAGAGTTAATCAGGGATTTTATTCCATTATTATTGAAGTTTATCACGGGGAAAAAACAAGGTGGTTACCTTGGAATATAGCCCATTTAGCACCTCGTTTTACCCTAATCACCGAATCAGAAATAGAAGCAGTTTATCAATGGCAACTGAGTCAATGGCAACAAACAATAGACATGGCAAAAGCGAATGATGATCTTCTATTAGCTGACATTAAATTTGATAGTAAAACCATTCGAGGAAAAGACGGATTTTTTCGAGTTGGACAGAGCATAAATGGGAAATGGTGGTTTATTGATCCCCAAGGTAAAGCCTTTTACCATCGAGGTTGTACAGGGTTAAATGCAGGAGGAATGGGAGGAAGAAGAGCCAACTTACCTCCTGTTCCTAAAACCACCGTTAAAACCTGGGTTAACTATCTAAAAGAATGGGGTTTTAACGCTATGGGTTCTTGGACAACTTCAGAATTTTTTGACCAAGATATGGCCTTTACTGAAATCATTGAAACCTATTATGAAGAACCTTGGTTAGTTACTAAGTTTCCTGATGTTTGGAATCCTCAATGGGCAGAAAATGTTGATAAAAAATGCCAAAAACTTTGCAGTCCTCTGAAAAATAATAGAATGCTGTTAGGCTACTTTCTAGACAACGAAAGAGGGTTTATGAAAATGATAAAGACTAATGAAACTATTATTGCTAATGCTCCCACTTATCTACGTAGAGGGTCCAAACAATCGGACGAATTGGAATTACCTGCTGAACCAAAATTGAACCCCAAAGGTATTGGCTTACTGCAATTTTGCTTAAGTCAAAAACAAGATGTCCCTGCTGCTAAAAAGGCTTGGCAATTTGTCTTATCTCGTTATATATCGTTAGAGAAATTAGGGCAAGCATGGCAAATTAATATTCCCTCAAAAGAAACCATTAGAGAATTAAGTTTAAGAGAGGAAATTTTAATATCAGATAATTACTTACAAGATAACGATCAATTTGTTAAGCAATGGGTAGAACAATATTATCGTATTTGTACAGAAAAAATTAGGAAATATGATCCCAATCATTTAATTTTAGGCTGTCGTTGGGGAGGAATGAAAAATCAAGTCGTTTTAGACGTAGAAAAAGACTGGACAGATGTAGTTTCTCGCAACAATTATCGAGCTAATTTTTATGAACTATTTGATGAACTTTACCAGCAGGTTGAACGTCCCATTTTAAACGGCGAGATTAGTACCTGGAGTGATCATTATACTTTGTTTAGAAATCCCATTGAACCCCCAGGAGGGTATGAACCAGAAACGCGACAAAAGATTAAAGCCAATGAAGCAATGAATCGCATTTTTTCCCATCCAGGGGTATTAGGTTATACTAAATATCGTTGGCACGGACCCGATGATAAATTATGGAATAATGAACCCTCATTTAAGATTATTAACCCTCTAAGACAATTTAATTATCGGTCTGTTTCCATAGCTAATTCTTGGGATAGACCCCCTGAAAAAAATCATCAACCCTTACAGGGACAAATTTTTGTTACTTTGCTACAAGGTACAATAAGGAGCAAACAATTAAAGAAAGCGAAAATTGAAGATCAAGCCAGCTTTATAGTCAGTAAAAGTCATTTAGCAATAGGATTAGTTTGTGAGGATAACCAATGGAAAAAAACAGTCTATGGTGATGGAATTAAAGGAGAAGTCATTGACAGCAAAATCTATGAGAATAACTATCAATTAACCATTAAACTTCAAATCTTTCCCACCCTATTCAGTAACACCAATGCAGAAGCAGACTATGAATTAAATCTTCTGCGTAACCACACCAAATTAGAAGGAACCTTCATCGGGACTTATAATCGAGAAGAAGTCTCAGGTAGGGCAATCGCTTATGTTCATCGTCCTGTCACTACAGTGAGATATTAAAGAAATATCTGGGAATACTAATCCTAGACATCGTAAAACGGCAAACAATTCAAGATGTTAACATCCACCTCCCCTTCCCAACCCGACATTTCCCACCGTCGCATTGTTATTGGTGACGTTCATGGTCACTATGATACCCTCAATCTACTTTTAGAGGCGATCGCGCCTAATTCCGAGGATCAAGTTTATTTTTTAGGGGACTTAATTGATCGCGGTCCTCAGAGTTCTCAAGTGGTAGAATTTGTTATCAAACATAAGTACCACTGTTTACTGGGAAACCATGAACATATGCTTTTAGAGACGGTTGGTCAAGGGGGAATTAATAGTCATCAACTGCAAGGATGGTTGTATGGAGGAGGTTACTCTACTTTAGTCAGTTATGATCATCATATTCCTCAAGAGCATATTGATTGGATGAAAACTTTGCCTACCTATTTAGATTTAGGGGATGTCTGGTTAGTTCATGGGGGAATTGATCCTAACATACCTTTAGAGCATCAAACCGCACAACAGTTTTGTTGGGTAAGGGACGATTTTCATGCCATGAATCAACCCTATTTTGAGGATAAACTGATTATTACGGGTCATACCATTACCTTTACTTTTCCGGGTGTTTTAGCCGGTAAATTAGTCGCAGGAGAAGGATGGTTAGATATTGATACCGGTGCTTATCATCCTCAAAGTGGTTGGTTAAGTGCATTGGATTTAAGTACAGAAACCGTTTATCAAGTGCATCGTCAACACAAAACTAAGCGTACTCTTTCTTTAACCGATGCAGTGGTAAAAATTGATCCTTCTGTGGTTAAAGCAAAACGATCTCGACAAAAAGTATCTTAATTCAGTAATTGGAAAAAGATGTGAAGATGTGGATTAAGGGGAGATAAAGGAAGAGTCTCAACGCCTTAACCCCTCTATCTCTAAGCTGTTTCAAGAACTTCTACTTCATTGTCACGAAAATGAGCCCGAAATCGTTTCTCGAACTTGACTAATATGGGTAGGTTAGCACTAACTGGCCGGCCTTGCCAGTTGGTGACGATATCGATTATCTCCCCTTCCATTCCTTTGAGGTCAAATGGTTCAGTCTTATGCTGAGGATGATGATAAACAATAACAGATTCTATAACACGAATGCGATCGCCAATTTTCATATTCATTAACTCTCTATGATCCTCCTATTAAGGCTATTATGGGGATAATTCACAACTCTACCATTTTTACATAGACTGTCACTGGATCACAGGATTGAGAAAATTGCTTGAGCTTCAAAAAAATCACTCCATAAGTTAAATAATATAAAGAAAACTTGAACTTTTGTCAATTTAATCACTATAATCGATATTTATACCTAAATCTTAAGAGAATGATCTTTCCTATCTTAAGAAAGCAGTTATCTTATCGACAAGTTGCAGTTATTCTTGGCCGATTAATTATTATTGAGTTATTACTATTAGCCTTTGGGATCTTAGCAGTTCGTCAAACTTATTATACCTATCAGAGTCATTCTTTTACCTCATCACAAAGGATGGATTCTGAATTTTTGTTTCCCACAGTCCCTTTAGCTTTATCCTATGCTATCACTAATAATGATACAGAGCAAATCAACCAAATTTTAAATACTAATTATCAGGGTTTACAAGGATTAATTATTACGGATTTAGAAGGTAAAAAGATTACTAACTATTCTGATAAATTTTCAAAAAACGAGAAAGATTGGCTCAAGAAGATATCAGCTAAAACCCTTAATAATTATCCTCATTATTTACTTTTAGATCCTTTTTCTTCATCAGCTAAAAGCTATTATTTTAGTGACGCAAAAGATAGTCATTATTATCAAGATGTAGTAGATAAAAAATTCATTCTTGCTCGAGTTTATTATATTAGGGATATTTCAGAGAATTTTTCACAAGAATTATTACAATGGTTTCAGAATCCTTTTGAAAAAAACACTCGTTTTCCTATTTATAATTTAACCATCTTATCATTTATAATTGGTGGATTATTCATCTGGAGTTTTAGTGAATGTTTCTTAAGCTATCGACTTTTAACCCTTAGGGAAAAAGAACAATTATCCCAAAGGCTAAAATTAGAAAAAGAATTAGTAAAACAAGAAATAGAAAAAAGAAAAATTGCTGATCAAA
The DNA here is from genome assembly GCA_030065735.1 of Crocosphaera sp. Taxonomy (GTDB): domain Bacteria; phylum Cyanobacteriota; class Cyanobacteriia; order Cyanobacteriales; family Microcystaceae; genus Crocosphaera. The sequence continues at coordinate 19,542 of JASJDD010000044.1, read as the reverse complement.
ATCAAGAAATATTAAGAAATCAACAAATTCAATTACAAAAAGAAATTGCTATTCTTCAGGATAATCTTAAAGAAAAACTTGTCCAAAATTCCCGTTTAATTGAAGAAAGAGAAAAAGAACAAAAAAAATTAGAAGAGTTAGAAAATTATCAAACTCAAAAAATACACAATCTTCAAACTATTATTAAAGAATATGAACAAGAAATTCTAATTATGGAAGTATGGCAAGATAAATCTCAAGAATTAGAAGAAATCAAACAAGAAAAAAATAACTTATTATTACAATTAGAAGAACAACAAAACTTAGAAAAAGAAAGTAAAAAACAAATCAAATCCCTTAGAAAAAAAATTGAGAATTTGATTACTCAAAATCAAGAAAATGAAGAAAAAATAAATGATTTACAACAATTACAATTATCTAACGAAAAATCGATTCAACAACGAGAAGAAACCATACAAAAAGAATTTGAACGGCAAATTAATTTGATTAAATTAGAATCACAATACGCTTTTGAAGAAGCACAAAGTATAGAACAAGAAAAAGAGAAATTAAGTTTACAAAATAAAGGTCTTCGAGAAAATTTAAACTCAGAAATTGAAAAAAATAAATATTTAGAATTTGTGCTAGAAACCTATAAAGAGGGAAATCATACTATTGTTCATGAATTAGGAACTACTAACAATAATTATCCTTCAATTCCCACATCCTATTTAACCAATATTTCTAGTAGAAAAGCGATTAAAGCCTTTCAGAAATTAGGATTTGAAAAAGATAGACATAAGGGTGATCATTTTATCCTAAAAAAAACAGAAACTAATACCATTACTGTTCCCATTCCTCATCCTCGACAAGAACTCAATCCTCTAACTCTAAAAAATATTTTAGTACAAACAAATACTTGTTTAGAGGATTTTTTAAATAATTTGTAAATTTTGTATCATTTCTTTTCTGTCTTTTTAAGTTACTAACGACCTAAAGTTAATTCTTCTTTTTTACCGAGAACACCTTGAGGTCGCCAAACCATTAAAATCATCAAAATTAACCCAATAATCATGATTCTAAAATACCCTGCTTGACTCGGACTTAAAATTCCCAGTTGCGGTAAAATAAAACGAGTTAAAGAATCATAAGCCCAAAAAATGATCGCTCCCAAAACGGTTCCTGCATTACTTCCAGAACCACCTAAAACAACAATAATCCAAGTATTAAACGTAATCAAAGGATCAAACTTATCAGGGTAAATAGTCGTTAATTGCCAAGCAAAGAAAGCCCCTGCAATTCCGGCGATCGCACCTCCTAACATAAAAGATTGTAACTTATATAAAAGGATATTTTTACCCAATGCTTTAGGGACTTGTTCATCTTCTCGAATCGCTTTAAGAACCCGTCCCCAAGGAGAATTAACTAAAAACTCTAAACTAGCATAAATAATAGCTAAAACCGATAAAACTAAGACCATTAACCCTGCTTTATAAGTATAAAACCAAAGGGCTGTTGTCCCTGTTATATAAACTAATAAAATTAAAGCCGTGGCAATAATCCCCCAAATAATTAAACTAAAAGGCTTTCTGGGTTGATAACTTTTGCCTTGTATTTCTTTATTTTGTTTCCACTGATAAGCTAAACTTTTATACAATGTCCATTCTGCATAAATAGCCAATAGGGTTAAAATAGTAATTAATGATAATTTGAGGGGGAAATTGATTTCTATATTCAAAGGTAAAGGATATTGTCGCAACCCTAATGCACCTTTAGTTAACCATTCTTCATTTAAAGCAAATAAACGCACTAATTCTGACACTCCGATAGTAACAATAGCCAGATAATCTTCCCGAAGACGTAGGGTAGACAGTCCAATTAATAACCCTAAGATAGCTGCTAAAATAGCCCCAGCCAAAACAGCAAAAACAAAAGGAACCCCTGTTAAAGTTAATAAGACGCTAGTATACGCCCCCAAGGTCATAAACCCAACGACACCGAAGTTAATTAGTCCAGTAAACCCCCATTGTAAGTTTAATCCCAGGGCAAAAATACCGTATACTCCTGCTGAGGTGGTGATATAGATGATGTAACCGCTAATGCCAATAAGTTGAACTAATAAGGCGTTGTCCATGAATAAGAAAACTTAAGATAAATGGCAATGAGATTATACAGTAATTAAGAAATATTGCCTATTTGAGTCGTTTACTCGATGGGGTAGAACTCTGTAACTGTTTCCATGACTCCTACGGGTCAGTTTTACGCTTCTTGCTTGTACGACGATGGTATAGAAAAGCCTAGCTCTATGTTGCTGAATATTAAGTTTTGTGAAGATTGCAAAAAAAATGAAAAAGACCTTGAAAATTTGTAATTCTTCCATTAGAAATAAAGAGACAAAATTAATCATTCAAGTTAATCATGAAAAAATTACCAATTACCCGAATTACGGCGGGAATTCTCGGACTTACATCTGCTGCTACTTTAGGCGTAGCCCAACAAGCCCAAGCAGGAACTGTAAAGGCTACAGCAGACCTTACAGTTACCGATGTTACAGTAGAATTAACCAATGTAGGTGGTACTAGCAGTGTTATCCCTCTATTCTTTGAAACCGTAAATGGAGTTGCTGAGGTCGGCCCTTTTCCTGGCAAACCTGGAGAACCAGTCATTGATGCCTATGCAGAAGGACCAGTACAGTGTCCAGTCAATCTCGTAGGTGGTGCTTCAGCCAGTATTGGCCCTAACGTTACTAATTCAGGATCAAGCGTTAACTGTCTCACCAATACAGCAACTGTAACTGCTTTTGCTAATACCATGTTAACAGATAATGGTTCATCCAACGGTATCGGTGCTTATACCATTTTTACTGGGGGGTTTCCTGTTGCAGTTGGTGATTTCGTTGATTTCAACGGTCTGCTTAACCTGGTTGTTGAGGCCGAGATTTCAGGCTATGACGAAGGAGAGATGAAAACTGCAGCTGCTGACTTCCTCGGTACCTATGAGATTTTTGTCGATAACGAGTTAGTTTTTGCAGGGCCGGAATTGGACTTTGCAGTCGCTCTTGTTAATCAAAATGGTTTTGAGGTTCCCGCGCCCATTGCTACAATTCCCCCGACACCTTTCCCTCTTGAAAACTTTTCGGTGGATGACTTACCAAATCCTACTGGTAATCCAGATGGTCCGGTTGATTACACCTTTGTTGCGGCAGACTTTGCTAATGGAACAAATGGTAATGCAGAAATCCAGTTCTCTGTGCGTCAACAGGTCAGTGCTAGCAATATGCAAGATGCTCCCGAACCTTCTGCTGTCATTAGTTTAGCTGCTGTGGGTGTTGGTGCATTAATTTCTCGTAAGCGCAAAAACAGCGCCAAGTAGTCTGCTTCTTAGCAATTTTTTATAAATCGTCAATATAACTAAGTTAAAGGCAAGTTTATCTGGGGTAGATAAACTTGTTTTTTACAGTTTGATCATAAGCGAGAACACCTAGCAAATCCATTACATCAGTAATCCACCATCCGTCCTCTTCTTGTTCCACAAACATAAGCATAAATAATTGCAAACAAGCTAATTAATAATTATTTTTTATTTTAAAAACTGATTTTTTGGTTAAGTGTGGTTCTGGAGCCTTGATTCAGCGAGTTTTTGCCCCTATATTGCTGAATATTAAGTTTTGTGAAGATTCAAAAAAAAATACAAAAGACCTTGAAAATTTGTAATTCTTCCATTACAAATAAAGAGACCAATCAGTCATTTAAGTTAATCATGAAAAAATCACCAATTACCCGAATTACCGCGGGAATTCTCGGAATTGCATCTGCTGCTACTTTAGGCGTAGCCCAAGAAGCACAAGCAGGAAGGGTAGAAGCAACAGCAAGTCTTACCGCTGAAGACGTTACCGTTGAATTAACCGATATAACTGGCACCACCAGTGTTATCCCTCTATTCTTTGACACCGTAAATGGATCTGCCTTTGTTGGTCCTTTCCCTGGCAAGATTGGACCCTCAGATAGTGATGCTTATGCAAATGGGCCAGTACAGTGTCCTGTTGATCTAGCAGGCGCTGCTTCAGCCAATGTTCCTAATGGCTTTACTAACACATCATCAAGTGTTAACTGTGTCACCAATATCGCAACTGTATCTGCCATTGCTGACACTGCGATTGACGGTGATGGTTCATCCAACGGTATCGGTGCTTACACCATTTTTAGTGATGAATTTACTGTTGCAGCCGGTGATTTCCTTGACTTCGATGGTATTGCTAACATCTTGGTTCATGGAATCATTGAAGAGTACGAACCAGGAAAAATGAAAACTGCAGCCGCGGATTTTCTTGGTACCTATGAGATTTTTCTCGATGGCGATCTAGTTTTCGCAGGACCAGAATTGGACTTTGCAGTCGCTCTTGTTAATCAGAACGGTGAAGAAGATATCATTCTTGAGGATATAGATTTTGATGATTTAGGTGTTGATTACACCTTTGAAGCTGGTGGTCAGGCAGAAATCCAGTTCTCTGCACGTTCACAGGTCAGTACTAGCAGTATGCAAGGTGTTCCCGAACCTTCTGCTGTTATCAGTTTAGCTGCTGTGGGTGTTGGTGCATTAGTTTCTCGCAATAAGCGCAAAAACAGTGCTAAGTAATCTTTTTGCTGGCAATTTTCCATAAATTACCATATAACAACATAAACTGATTTGAATTGGTGATCAGTATTTCTCTAGGGTATTTGTTAGCCAAAGTTCTACAAATACACTGCGGACACCAGTAACTCTGGAGACACTTAGAAGTTTACAACTTTCTGGGTGCCAATGAATCCCCATCTAAATCAAAGATTATAGATGGGGTGTGTTCAAGACCCTCGCTATATTTTTCCACAAAATACTCACAAAAATTAGTGAGGGATGAAAAAACGACCAACAAATAAAATTGACCAAAGGGAATCCATACAGAAAAACCAAGTTAAGTCTTAGTATAATGGGCTCTCCCGACGGTGTGGTGTAAAAAGTATAATAGACTACATACCTAAAATGGTGGGTTACGGCGCAGACCAAAACTTATTGTGTTTTCATCAAAATCAACCCTGCGCCTAACCCACCCTACGAGGTATAAATTTTTCTTATCCCCATAACTATGGGAGAGCCTCATAAGAGTTGGATTTTCAGATAATAACAGTAACACAGTCTTCTTGTCTACTCCCAGCAAAATGCTTGGATGACACTACGATCAGGGAACAATTAGCAGTAAATAGAGTCAACAATCACTAAATTATTCAAATCTTTACAGTAATTAAAATTAAATTTATTTTTTGTGACTATATACAGTATATTTTTTAAAATGTTTAATTCTAAGAAAATAGATTTTTTGGCTGCTCTTATTAATGTATTAATTGCTTCTATTGTTGTCATTGTTGTTGTTTCATATTTTTACTTCGTTAAATTTGATAGTAACATAACTGGTTTTTTTCGCATTGGTTCAATTTTACCTTTATCTCCTTTTCTTGTTCCTGAAAACACTTTAATTTATCAAGGAGAAATTGGTTATGATGGTCAACAATTTTTAAGTTTAGCTTTTGATCCTTTTTTAAACAATGCTGAAACGATAAATAGTTTAGACCATCCTATTTATCGATATCGTCGTATTTTATATCCTTTGGTTAGTTATGTTTTAGGTTTGGGAAATCCCGGTTTAATTCCTTATGTTATGGTAGGAATTAATGCTGTATCTATTATTCTTATTGTTGCTATTACTAATTTATATTTTAAATTTGATAATGTTTCAAAATTTCAATCTCTTTTTACTTTATGTATTCCTGGGGTTTGGATGGTGCTATCTTTAGGAACTGCTGATTTATTTAGTAGTGTCTTTTTAATCGCTTCGTTTTATTGCTATCGTTATGAAAACTATAAGTTAACAGCCTTATTTATTAGTCTAGGTTGCTTAACGAGAGAAACCTTATTAATTATGTGGTTTGCTTTATTTTTGGCAAGTTTAATACAAAAACGATTCAAGCAAATCCCCTATTTATTGTATGGGTTAATTCCGCCTATTTTATGGACAGTTTATATTGGTTTTTTAGATTTACCAGGAAAAGTAAGGGTTAAAGATAATTTTGGGTTACCTTTTATGGGAATAATTAATAAGTTTATTAATATCTTAACAGGTGGATTAAACGGAAGAAATCTGTTTGAAGCTTATATGTTCATCATTTTATTATTGAGTTTTGCTACTATTTTTATTCTATATATTAAACATCGTAAAATTAATTTATTGATGCCAATAGGGAATGGCTTTTATAGTTTAATGTTTGCTTTTAGTAGTATAACAATTTTGGGTTATTATTTAGACTATTCAAGGGTTTTTATAGATGTTTATTTTTTATTATTGCTCAGTGTCAATTTAACCAAAATTCCCTATAAAACGCTCCTTTTTTCAGGATCAGGTATAGGAAGTTTAGCTTTTTTGATTTTACATTCTTAATGATTAGAGTTGAGTGATAATGAGTAAGGTAAAATGAAATACAAAAATCTTGATTTTGTTATAATCTATGGTAGAATACAAAGGCGAAAAACAAATTTTTATCGGAAATTATGTCTTGGCAACGTCCTGATGGTCGTCAACCGAATCAACTTCGACCTGTTGATTTTGAACTTAATTTTACTCGCTTTTCTGCTGGTTCGGTTTTGATTCAATGTGGTGAAACAAAAGTGCTTTGTACTGCTAGTATCGAAGAAAATGTTCCCCGTTTTCTCTTAGGAAGTGGCCAAGGATGGTTAACCGCAGAATATAGAATGTTACCGGGTGCAACCCAAGAACGTCAACGAAGAGAACTTTTAAAACTATCAGGAAGAACTCAAGAAATACAGCGATTAATTGGTAGAAGTTTACGTTCTTGTCTTAATTTACAACAGTTAGGAGAAAGAACCATTACTATTGATTGTGATGTCCTTCAGGCTGATGCAGGAACCCGAACTACTTCTATTACAGGAGGATATGTAGCTTTAGCTTTAGCCATAGATAAATTGCTAAAAAAAGGAGATTTAAGCTCTTCTCCTTTAAGATTTCCTGTCGCAGCTATATCCGTTGGACTCATTGAAGGAGAAGCATTTTTAGACTTGAATTATCCTGAAGATGTCAAAGCAGATATTGATTTTAATGTGGTCATGACGGGAAATTTAGACTTAATTGAAGTCCAAGGAACTGCTGAAGAAAATAGCTTTACTCGCTCCCAACTTAATCAAATCTTGGATTTAGCAGAAATTGGTATCAAAGAGTTAGTTTCTTTACAAAATCAAGTGTTAAGTTAAGTATAGAACTCATCTATTGTACTATAATTGCGATCGCTAACAGTTCATTCTCTACTATCAACACAAGAATACATATAACCTTATTTTTGTCAAGAGCAGCACTTGACAAAATTTACATAGATTGGTACATATGCTCAAAAAAGATGCAAAGACAAGCGTTAAACTGTCTTAAATGTCATGTTTTCTTGACTTAGATAACGAACTATTGGTATTTATTGGGGTTAAATTTTTAAGTCGACAGAGATACTCCCGATTATTAGCCTTACCAATATACCTCAAAGTCAGCAAATCCGTCAACTATTGAGAAAGATTCTTACAGATTAAGAACTGTAAAGTTGACGGAAATTTGTAATGATTAATCAAAGTCTGCTTAAAAGATTAACTATGCTTATTGGGTGGAACCAGGATAGGTCAAACCACTGTCCTAAACAGACGGAAAGCAGAGAAAGCTAAAACGGTTGCTACCATGATGACTATCACAGAGATGGTGAACGGAACTGTCCAGACTCCTACCATTGCTGGCCACTGAAACATGATTCTCAACAAGTGGAGCAATCCGACTAAGGCAAAGATGACACCAGAAATAATTAAATACAGTTTTTCGGTCATGGTTCTTCCCTCCAATGACTCGCAGTTCTAAAAAAAGAACCTCTTAATTCAATTATAGCAATTTGATTCCTTGGTTCTTGCACCATTCTGTTAAACTTGGTTTTTGTTCATTAAAGGTTAATATCTCAGTATATAGACTTATGTAAACAAAGCTTTAACCCCACTCCTGCCTCCTGCCTCATATCAACTGTAACGTTTATTTTTGTCCAGGTACTTATGTCAGCAGATAGCAATAAAAATCAGCATCATCAACCAGATTTATCTGGCCTTCCTTCTCGTTTAGCGCAACGGCAAGATTATCTCTTTAGTAGTTTTTTTATTCTTATTTGGCTTCTGCCCATTTTTTGGGTTGGTTTCACTAAAAGATCGGTGCCAAATGCGGGTAATTTTTTCAATGATCTCTATCGTGTTTCCTGTCTCTTTACTCACCGAGTTTCTTACTGGAATAACTCTTATATTCAGGTTCAGTTAGAGGGTTCAGAGTCTTGGTTAACCCCTCCAGAAAGTGATTTTGCAAAAATGACACCATTTGGACACCGTACTCGACTTCATCGAATGCTAAATGAGTTTCGTGACCGTAAAACCACAGACCGTTTGTGGGGAGATATGGCTGAATTTGTTAAAGTCCGTTTTGAGAGTCGTTATCCTGAATTATCTGAAGTTAAAGCGGTTCGATTTGTCCTAGTCAGATATGATGTTGGTAGTGAAATTGCCAAACCGTCTGGTCATTGGCAAAAACCTCCCTATGATCAAACAAACCCTAAGAATCGTTATCTTCTTGCTAAATATCAATTTGACAATTAATTATGAGAATTTTCCCTAACTATGGTCAGTGATTTAAAAGCTACAGGAAACTTTCTGCTTAACTTTTGGTTTGAACCAATAGATGTTATAAAATTTGATACATTTCGACGGTTTTTTGCCTTAACTTTTTTGGTGTATATGGCTGCTTGGTTTCGCCATCCTTATGAATGGTTAACCTCAGAGGGATTTCATTTTACGGCAGAAACAAAACAATGGTTTCATATTAATCCGTTTCCTTTACTTCCCCATTGGGCAGTTCCTTTATTTGCTTTATTAGTCTTCTGTCCAACCTTTGTGGTTATTTTCTCTAAACGGTATCGTCTTGCTGCTGTAATTTTATTGGCTGTAGCGATTTATATTCAAAATGTAGATAATGTTTCTTCCTTTACTCTCAATAAATTTTATATTGTTTTTTTTGCTCTTATTGCTGTTTCCCCCCAACCGCAGTTAATTTCATTACCAGACGGGTCAAATGGGGTTTTACGTCAGTCAGCTTGGCCAGTTCGCGTGATTCAAGCAACAACTCTTATTCAATATTTTACCGCAGGAACTTGTAAGGTGTTGCATGGTAATTGGTTACAATATTCTGATGTTTTGTGGACTCAAGTTCAAGGGTTATATTGTACTGAAATTGCTGCTTGGTTATTACGAATTTTACCTCTAGAAGCTTGGAGTATTATGATGTATGGAGCATTAATTTTTGAGTTAGTTTTTCCGTTATTATTTATGGTTAAGCGGTTAAGAATTTTTGGATGGATTTCTACTATCGGTTTTTTAATAATAATTACTTTAACTATGTATCAATTGTTTTATTTTACGTTTCAATTATTATCCTTTTTAGTTGTATTTGCTGATGAACGTTTTCTTTATTCTTTAAGGAAATATTACGCCCGATTAATTTCTCAATTTCAGTCATAACCTATTTTAGTTTGATATATCAACAGTAATATTAGGCTTCTTTCACAAATCAAATCTAAACCCTATCTTGAATGTCTCAAAAAACCATATTTTTATATATAACAAAGTGAGCAAAATTAAGATTAATCCTATATTTTGCCCACTCTTTTTTATCCCATTTTTTCTTAGTGATATAAACTAAGAATATAGATTAATTGTTTTTATTTTACTCTTTTTGCGAAAGCAGTGGTTGCTCCAAAAGCGGTAAGGGCGAATAATCCTAACATAGAGCCAGGTTCTGGTACAGAGGTAGGCGGCATAGGACCTGGGCCGGGTTCGGGGTTGGGAATGTTAGGATCATCAAAGGTTTCAATGATGTTAAGACGGACATCTGTCCCAACATTAAATGACAGATCATAAGTCAGCTTTAATTGAGAGAGACTGGTTAAGTCAACTCCTGCAAAGTTAGATAAAGCAACAGAGAAATCTTCTGGGCCGCTAAAAACAGGAGGCTGAATTCTTTCAGTAAATACGGCGTTGTTGTCATCTGTATCTGTCAGATCAAAGATTAAATCGAAGGGAACATTACTAGATTGAATCTCAAGCCTAAACGCATCCAATGCACCCTCATCTGTGATGTCAAGGCCGGAGTCAAAAGCACCACCAGAATATACAACCATACCAGTTCCTAAAACCCCAGTGTCTCCATTGAAGTTTAGTTCACCAGTACCACTTACCAAGGCAACACCATTGTTTGGAGCAGCACCAGCATCCTTCTCATCTATATTGAGGATAAATTGACGAGTCGCCCCAAGTCCTCCAAGAAAAGAACCGTCATTGTCAATAGTACCAGTAACTTCCATATCATTATCCATTGTATCTTCAACGTCTTGATCAGCGGTAAATGGATCAACAGTGAATTGTGCCTGAGCGGTATCGGCAGCAAAAGGAATAGCTAAGGAAGCTACCAGTAGAGTGTAATGTAATTTAAACAATTGCTTCATCGTCCTCACAGTTTTTAGGGAAATATTACTTAAGTATAAGCACCTTAATTATATAACTTACTTTTGAGTAAATAGTCAAGAAAGTCAATCGGTATCAATGATTTAAGTTTCTTATGGGACTTGAGTTTGGGAATAAACCTGAAGATTTAGATGACAAAAAGACTGAAGAATGAGCATTTTGTAACATGATTATTTTTAACACATTCTTTAACTTTCCTTAATGATTATTGCTTGTTTATTCAACAGTATTCCTCAAGGTGTTTCTTCTCAACATCTTGTATTTGAAAATCTAATCTTAACCCCGTTTTTTCAACTCAGTTTCAACAGCATTAATTACTGTTTCTAAGACATTAACACGGGCATAATATTTGTCATTGCCAGGTACAATTGTCCAAGGGGCGTAAGGGGTACTGGTACGAGCAATCATTTGATTCACGGCGACATAATATAACGGCCATTTTTCCCGATTTCTCCAGTCTTCATCCGTCAATTTATAGGATTTAAACGGGTTGTTTTTTCTCTCTTCAAACCGTTTTAATTGTTCTTCAAAACTGATATGTAACCAAAACTTAACTAACACATATCCCGATGCAGTTAACTGCGCTTCAAACTCATTAATTTCCTTGTAAGAACGTCGCCATTCTAACTCGGAAGCAAACCCTTCTACCCTTTCCACTAATATTCGTCCATACCAACTCCTATCAAAAATACCGATGGTTCCTTCTCCTGGAATTTGTCGCCAAAATCGCCATAAATAATGACAGTTTAATTCTTCAGACGTGGGGGCAGAAAAAGCATTGACTTGATAACTTCTTGGATCTAAAGTATCTGTAAGACGTTTAATAGCCCCACCTTTTCCCCCTGCATCCCATCCTTCAAATAAGACTAAAACGGGAACTTTTTTTTGAAAAATTTTCAACTGTAATTGTCGCAATTTAACTTGTGCTTCTCCTAACCGTTGCTTATAATCATCCTTGGGTAGATGTAACCCTAAGTCGACTTTCTCTAAAAAATCTGGTTCTGTGGGTTGTAACTCTGTTTGAGGGGGTAATGGGGGGATATCGGTTTTTGGCAGCTTGAGACGGTCTAAAGCTTGGGTAATGGTAGCTACAACTTGAGATAATACCTTGATTCTGGCCCAACGTTGACAGTCTCCTTCTACCAAGGTCCAAGGAGCATGGCCTGTACTGGTATAGGTTAACATTTCCTCGGCAAAGGCTGCATAGCGATCGTATTGTTTGGCCTGTTGCCAATCTTCTGGACGCACACGCCATGATTCTAACTCATCGGACTCATATTTTTTTAATCGCTTTTTTAGTTCTTTTTGACTCAAATGAATCCAAAATTTGGCCATCGCTACGCCATCATCCACTAATTGCCGTTCAAAGGCGTTAATATCTCGTATTAACAAAGGAATACTCCCATCCGTTTCCCGTTCAAATAAACGATCTTCTAAAACGTGGGTGTACCAACTATGATAAAAAATGCCAATACTGCCTTTTGGGGGCAATTTATGCCAAAATCGCCAAAGAAAAGGATATTTCTTCTCTTCTGCTGTGGCTGATAAAATAGGATGAACGTTAAAGCCACGGGGGTCCATATAACCGATGGTTTTCTGTAACAACTTTCCCTTTCCCGCAGCAGCCCACCCTTCTAAAACAATGATCACCGATAGTTTATTATTCCAACAGTCTTTTTGTAGCGATCGCAACTGTCGCATTAACCCTTCTATTTCAGTGTTGTAGGTTTCTTTATCTAAGGTTAATTTGAGATCGAGACTATCTAACATCGGAAGAATTACTTTTAATGAAGCAACCTGCGAGACATCTTCTATTATTCATCTTGCCAACAATTTTCTTTCCTGTCAAGAAAGATTTGAATTAAGATTAACTTTCTACACTTAATAACATTAATTCATCAGCTATTTCAAAATTAGTGGTGACATTCTGTACATCATCTAAGGATTCTAAGGCTTCAATTAATTTAATAATCGATTTTGCTTGTTCATCATCCTCAATTTCAACTAAGTTATTAGGAATCCAGCGTAATTCTACTTCTGTGACGTTAAAGTTTTTATGGTTTAATGTTTGAGTTAATCTATCTAAGTTAGTCATATCTGTAAATATTTCTGCTGATTGCTCTTCTGCTTCTTCATATAATTGATAACTTTCTGCTTCTCCTTCCATTGATGCTTCTAATAAGGCGTTTTCATCAATTTTACCTTCTATTCTGACCACTCCTTTTTGTTCAAACATCCAACTAACACACCCTGTTTCTCCTAAGTTTCCACCATTTTTATTAAAAGCAGATCGTAAGTCGGCTGCGGTACGATTTCTATTATCGGTAAACGCTTCAATGAGAATGGCAACCCCTCCAACGCCATAGCCTTCGTAGCGAATTTCTTCATAAATTGTATCATCGTTTTCGTAGGTTCCGGCACCTTTAGCGATCGCCCGTTCTATATTATCATTAGGAATGCCGGCTGCTTTGGCTTTTTCGATTGCTGTCCGCAGTTGAAAGTTTCCTGCTGGATCAGGAATACCATGTTTAGCTGCGACGATAATTGCACGGGATAACTGAGCAAAGGTTTTCCCTTTTTTAGCATCTACTCTTTCTTTTTGGCGTTTAATATTTGCCCATTTACTATGTCCTGCCATAATAATATTTTTAATAACTATCTCTCTTTTATCTTAGCGTATTTTTAGCGTATTTAGAGGTTATATTTTTTTTGAATTAATAAGAATTTTTGCTTAACTTCCTTTGCATTTTTGGCAATTTTACCAAATTCCATAAATCGTTTTAATTCCTTTCGTAATAAGTTTCGTTCCACTTCCCAGGTTTCTCGATCTAAATCGGGAGGCATAACTATCATATCATAAATGATCGCTTGTTTTTTCTGAGGATAGGGTCGTAACACTCGTCCTCTTCTTTGAATAAACTGATGCGGGTTTCCACTACTTGCTAAAATAATCGCTTGTTGAATTTCTGGTATATCTATTCCTTCATCTAAACAACGAATAGAAACTAATCCTTGTAAGTCTCCTTTTTGAAATTGTTTACGTATTTTTTCCCGTTCTTCTAGGGTATTTTCTGCTGTATAAGTATTCACTCGATATCCTAATTCTTTGCCTAAAATACGAGTGACTGCTGCAATTTGTTTTTGATAATTTTTAGGTTCATTCTCTAAATAGCCATCCCCACAATAAAATAGAGTATATTGAGTTTCTAAAGGGGTTTTCATCAAGTCTCTTAGGGCAGTTAATTTATTTTCTGCTGTTCCCACTAATCGCGATCGTTGGATTAATAATGATGTCAAGTTATCGTTATTTTTAAGGTTATCATTTTTTCCTAATGCCCAACCAATTCGCTGGGTTAATTTAGCATAAGTAAAGGCTTCTGATTCTGTTAATTTAACAAAAATAGGATAGTATAAATAAGGAACTAAAGCTTGTTTTTTAATGGCATCAGCTAAAGTAAACTCTGGTTTAATGACTTCTCCAAAATAGCTTAATAAAGCGTCGGTTCCCTCTTCATCAAAATATCTTTCTGGGGTTGCTGATAAGGCTAATCTTAAGCCAATATTACGGGGTAAACTACTTTCTAAACGGGGGGAACCTAAATGATGTGCCTCATCACCAACAATTAAGGTTTTCTCGGGAAAAAATCTAATTTGTGATTGAAATCCTTGATTAATTAAAGTAGAATTAGTGGTAATAATGGTTAAAAAAGGTTTCTGATGAGACTGAATATTATACAGTTCTGTTGATAGTTGACTTTGCCAATTATAAACACTTTCAAAAGCTAAAATAGGATTGAGATTAAACTTTTTACATTCCCTTTCCCATTGAGTTACTAAATGACGGTAGGGACAAACCACTAATAATAATTGCAAGGCAATTTTTTCATATAATTCTGTCGCAATAGCTAAAGCAGTAATGGTTTTTCCACTTCCTGTTGCCATTTTTAAGGTTCCTCTTCCCTTATTTGTAAACCAGTTAATAATTGCTTCTTGTTGATAATCTCTTAATTTTATAGATTCAGGAATTTGAGGGGTTCCTTGAGGGAAAATTTGATAACTTTTTTTGTTTTCTTTGACTCGATAATTAGAATATTTTTGTTGATAATCTCTAATTAATTGATGCCAATCAATAGTTAAATTGACTTGATTATATTCATCCATTAGATTTCAATTTTTAATCTTGTAATGATTATAGAGACGCAATTTATAGCGTCTCTATCTATTAGTTCAATTAGGATGCAGATCCTACAACTTGGGATAAAATACCATTAATAAAACTGAGACAAATTGAGCCAAACAGCGCACTCCAAAAACCATAACGTAAGCGAAAACCCCTGACTAAAGCAGCAGCTAAACCAAAAATAATGGCATTAACAATCAACAAAAATAACCCTAATGTTAATATAGTCAAAGGAATACTTAGAAAGAGAAGAATTGGTTTAACTAAAGCATTGAGAATACCAAAAATAATGGCAGCTACTAAAGCTTTAGCAAAATTATCTACTTCTACTCCTATGGGTAGTTGTGCAATAATTAATAAACTGATAGCGGTAATTAACCAAGCAATTAATAGTTCCATGATCTTATCCTCTTTGTTTATTAAGCTTGTTGTTTTTATTATATAACAATGACCTGTACAATAGTTAGAGTTTAATGCTTATAACACTTTGTCAAGTAGTCTAAAAAAAATAGGGGTACTTGCAGCAGTACCCTTATTTATAAAACTTAAGTTTGATTTTTGCTATTTTTTAGACAAAAATTAGATCAGTAGCTGTATTAATGGTACTAGAAACCGTTCCAACTAAATCAAAAGACAAGGAAGGTTTGGTGATTAATTCCGTCTGAGAAATGCTATCTGAAAGGATAGAACTTCGGCGAATAATTGAGGTTGAAGAAGTGGTTCCCAATAATACATAATCCATCAAACTACCATTAAGTTGAATTTTATCAAATCCAGTCTTAAAGTCGGTGATAATGGCTAAATCTTGAGAACCTCCACCAACATAGTAAGCTTGCTTTTGATCACCTAAAACAAACACATCTTGATCACCACCACCTGTTAAGATATCTACTTCTCCAAAACCAGCTAATTTGCTAGTAGGATCAACCCCATTAATAGTATCTTTTCCTGCTAAACCAGAGAGTTCGTCATTGCCTTTTCCTCCAGTAATATTATTAGCTGAATTATTACCAACAATAACATCATCATTGCTAGTTCCTATTACATCGATAAAGTTTTCAACAGTAAACTCTAAATCCCCAATAGGAGTCCCGACAACAGTTAAACTCTCTTTAGCTAAATCAACTTTGAAAGAAGCGGTTCCTGTTCCCGTTGAACCATCAATTTTATTAGCTTTTGTTCCATCGCCAATAATACGTTCAACCTCATTTAATTGATCGGTTCCTAAACTTCCTTTGTTAACTTTTCCCCCTGCTTCTAACGTAATAGCTTGACCTAAATTTTGATAGTCAACTGTATCGAAACTTAACCCTCCATCAATAATATCATCCCCAGCAGAAGCCTCAATAAAATCATTACCTCCTTCAGCCATTAATTGATTATTAGCTTGACTACCAATGATAGTATCTTGATTGTTCGTTCCTATTACATCGATAAAGTTTTCAACAATAAACTCTAAATTACCAATAGGAGTCCCGACAACAGTTAAACTATCCTTGGCTAAATCAACGTTGAAAGAAGCGGTTCCCGTTCCTGTTGAACCATCAATGGTATTGGTTTGTGAAGCATTACCAATAATTTTTTCAATCTCAAAAATTTGATCGGTTCCGGCACTTCCTTTATTAATAATACCAGCAGCTTCTAGGGTAATTCCTTGATTAACAAGACTATAATCTACTGTATCTTTTCCTGATCCACCAATGATAAAATCGTTACCTTCTCCCGCATAAACCGTATCGTTGCCATTACCACCAAAGATAATATCATTATCAGGAATACCAGCAGAATTTGGCCCTCCAAAAATAATATCGTCTCCATCTTCTCCAAAGACAATATCATTCCCTGCTAGTGCAATGATAACATCATCACCTTGTTTGGCAAAAATGATATCCCCTCCGAGAGTTCCTATCAGAAAATCATTAAAAGGTGTCCCATCAATACGATTGAAAAAACTCAGGGTTAAGAAACTGTTTAAACCTAACTGAGATAAGATGGGTTCTTCCGTTAATAATGATTTTTCTATATCATTAACAGTATACTGAATCGGGGGAAGATTAGGATCACCAATAACAACTTCGTTGACCACTTCATCAGCGACTACTGGTTGAATTAATGTTAATTCTGGATAAGTTTCTAACTGTTCGCCAAAGATATTGCTAACGGGAGTTTCTATTAGTTGATCAAACATTTTTAGATTCCTAGTGACTGGTTAATAAATCTTCATAATTGTTCGTACACAGTTTACTCCAGGTATCTAGAAAATGACAACCCAAGTTTAGGATCTTAAGAGGAAGTTAAGTCATCCTTAAGTGTTAATAATCTCGATGGTTAAAAGGTTTTGCATTCTCACCGGAATAAGTTGCAGCAATGTGACCTTTTCCTGTTAGTTGATATTTATAGGTAACTAACCCTTCTAACCCTACAGGACCTCTAGGGGGCATTTTTTGGGTACTAATGCCTACTTCTGCGCCGAAACCGTAGCGAAACCCGTCAGCAAACCGTGTTGAACAGTTATGATAAACCCCCGCAGCATCTACTTGATTCATGAAGAGTTCTGCGCTATTTTTATCTTCTGTAACAATCGCATCGGTATGTTTTGACCCATAAATATTAATATGATTAATGGCTGCTTCTAAGGAGTCTACAATCTTAATCGATAAGATCAAATCACTATATTCTGTTTTCCAGTCTTCTTCTGTTGCTGTTTCAATATTGAGATAATTTTGAGTTACTTTATCCCCTTTTAATTTAACTTGATGGGAGGTTAAAGCCTCAGCTATTTTAGGTAAAAACTCAGCAGCAATATCTTGATGTACTAATAAAGTTTCGATGGCGTTACAAGCAGCAGGATATTGAGTTTTTGCATCGACTGTTAGAGAAATTGCTTGTTCTAAGTCTGCTTTTTTATCAATATATAAGTGACAAATTCCATCGGCATGACCTAACACGGGAATATTCGTGTTTTGTTGAATGAATCTAACAAATTCATTGGAACCTCTAGGGACAATTAAGTCAATATATTCCTCTAAGTCTAAAAGGGTTCTAATTTCTTCACGAGTAGTTAATAATTGTACTGTATCGGGATTAACTTTAGTTTTTTTCAAAGCTTCTTGGATAATTTTAACCAAGGTTTGACAAGAGTTTAATGCTTCCTTTCCTCCCTTTAAAATTACTCCATTGCCTGATTTTATGGCTAAACTGGTAATTTGAATTAAGGCTTCTGGACGGGCTTCAAAAATGATGCCTAACACTCCTAAAGAACAACTTACCCGTTTCAAGATTAAACCTTCATCTAATTCTCTATGAATCGAAATATGACCCAAAGGATCGGGTAAATTTATAACATCTCTTACCCCTTTTATAGTAGCTTCAAGTTTCGTTTTTCCGAGTTTTAAACGGTTATATAAGGGTTGAGAAATTCCCTCTTTTTCTGCTAGTTGACAATCAAGTTCATTGGCTTTAATAATTTCTGTTGAGGCGTTTTCTAATGCTTGAGCGATCGCCTCTATTGCTTGGTTACGATCTTCTGTTGAAAGTCCTCCCAATTTTCGGGCTGCTTGACAGGTTTTCTCGGCAATTTCTCTTAATAATAATGATTGAGAAGAATTAACTATCATTGCTAATAACAATCTTAATTTTCTAGAGGATTTGTATTTTAGCAAAATATCTACAAAAAATATTATTTTCCAGATATTCTTAATAATTCCTCTAGTTCATTAGCAACTCGTTTAACCGAACAAAAGATAAAGCGATTCAAATACTGTAGAAGGAATTAAAATTGTGTTTGATGGTTTGATTAATTTGGCATCAAGATATAGTTTCCTGGATTTTTATGCTGGTTTAATTGTACCATCCAGCCCCTCAGTCATTAATTTTTGTCAAGATGGCTCTGGTTAAGTACAAATCAACTGAACATAGTTATCTTTATTCGGGGATTTCTCACCGGGAATGTGTTAAATTTTTTAATGAGGTACTCTGCTTACTTTCATCTCGGCTTTAGTCGAGATAATTGAAAGAAGTAACGGCATAGTAAACTATCCATACCATTCAATTATCCATCGTCGATTCGATAGCGGATTATAGCTTCAATGTTCTCTAAACAAGTCACAGATTCCCCAGTTTACAAATGGTTCAATGATCGTCTAGAAATTCAAGCCATTTCTGACGACATCACCAGCAAATACGTCCCCCCCCACGTTAATATCTTCTACTGTCTTGGTGGAATTACTCTGGTGTGCTTTCTGGTTCAGTTTGCCACTGGGTTCGCCATGACCTTCTACTACAAGCCAACAGTAACCGAAGCTTTCTCCTCCGTTCAGTACATCATGAACGAAGTCAACTTTGGTTGGTTGATCCGTTCTATCCATCGTTGGTCAGCCAGTATGATGGTATTAATGATGATCCTCCATGTCTTCCGTGTGTATCTAACCGGTGGCTTCAAAAAGCCTCGTGAGTTAACCTGGATGACAGGGGTTATCTTAGCGGTTATTACCGTTTCTTTTGGAGTAACAGGATACTCCTTACCTTGGGACCAAGTTGGTTACTGGGCGGTTAAAATTGTATCCGGTGTTCCTGCTGCGATTCCTGTGGTGGGAGATCAAATGGTAGAACTCCTCAGAGGAGGTCAAAGTGTTGGACAAGCAACCTTAACCCGTTTCTACAGTCTCCATACCTTCGTTTTCCCTTGGTTAATTGCAGTATTCATGTTAGCCCACTTCTTAATGATTCGTAAGCAAGGGATTTCTGGTCCTTTG